>NZ_JAUBTR010000010.1:40608-133765 GCF_036705045.1 Microcoleus sp. BR0-C5 | reverse complement strand
TTGTCAAATTTGAGTTTGACGCACTCACACTCAACTGAAGTTACCTTTACTATCTTTTAGGGCTTGCACCCAAGGCGGCGTAAAGGCTCTAATCCCCTAACCCATACAGGCTAGTTTCGTAGAAACGAACCGCACGAACCGGACGTGCGACTTTCACCGCATCCGGCTCCCGATGTTCTTGACTTGCGCCTTTGCTCATGTGAATATAATCGTGACAGCTTTCGTGAACCGCTAAGAGGTTGTTTATTTTCCGATTACTGTGGCAACCATCTACGTGGTGCAGATGTACCTTTTCATCGCCTAGCATTTTTAAGCCACATTTCCCACATTTATGGTTTTGCCGTTTTAAAGCTTTAGAGGTTTCGCCGTCATAGAGCTTGCTATTGCGCTCACTCCAATAGGCTATGTCTCCGTCATAAGGTGATTTCTCACCTTTGACATTGACAAATTTGTTTTCGGAGTAAGGAACCGCTGGGAATGCTTTTTCTATCAGTTTCTTGACAGTATAGCGATTCTGTTTTGCTTCCTTGTTGAATACCTGAAATGCCCTTGTTTTAATGTGATATAACGAATTTTTAGATCCGTCCATCTTGCAAAAGCGATGGTAGTTTCTCCAACCTCTAACTACAGGGGCTAATTTCTCAGCCTTGACCGTAGCACCATAATTCGAGTTGTTAACGATGTGTTTTACCTTCTGACGGAAAGCTCTAAAATTGTCCGCTGATGGAACGCATCTAAATTTCCCGTTGTTTTGCACTTTAAAATGCCAACCGAGGAAGTCAAATCCATCTGTCGTAGCCGTTAGCTGAGTTTTCTTTTCACTAACTTTCATCCCGCGTTCTGCCAGGAATTCGCTGACTTTATCAAGTATTGCCGTTGCGTCATCTTTGGGCTTGAGAATTATTACCATATCGTCCGCGTAGCGAACTGATTGGTGTATCTGCTCAATCCCATTGAGAGCGATATTGGCGAGTAATGGACTAACCACACCCCCTTGCGGAGTTCCTTGTTCTGGAAATTCTGGATTAACTCCTGATTTTAGACAGCGGAATATTCCGGCCTTGATGCCCATTGGAGCAATGAGTCGTTCCATGATACTGATGTGGCTTATCCGGTCGAAGCATTTTTCGATATCGAGTTCGATAACTCGTTTTTCTATTCCATTGCTCTGGGAGCGTAGATTGTGGAACAAAAATTTCTGCGCGTCATGCGCTGACCGTCCTGTTCTAAAACCGTAACTCCGGGAGTGGAAGGTTGCAACGCGCAAGCTGGCTCTAAGGCATATTTTGCGAGGCATTGCCACGCTCTATCTGCGGTAGTAGGTATCTTTAGGAGGCGGGTACTCCCATCCTTTTTAGGGATTGGTATTGAACGCAACTTCTGATGTTTCCAGTTGTTACTTTGGGTTCTGAGTTTTTCACTCAGCGCCAACCTTTCCTCATGTGTGAGTGAGGCTTTTCCGTCGATTCCCGCAGTCTTTTTGCCAGCATTTAGTTGAGTTACTTGACGTATCGCCAACATGATTGCAGCCGTGGATTTCAGAATTAGCTTTTGAAGGGACTTCGCTTTCTGCTTGTCTCCAACTTGAATCGCTTTGAACACTCGTTTTTGTAGGCGGAATAAGTCCCGTCGGAATTTCTTCCAAGGTAACGTTTTCCAAGATTCACTAGCATTACTGCTGTGTCTAATCATGCTCTTTCCCAACTTATGTTTTCTGAACACCTTGCAGCAATTACGCCGCATCCTACCCGAACTGAGGGAGTTCCGCTGCTCGTCTGGCCTACTTTGGAGTTCGACTTCTCCTAGACCCTCAATTCGTTTTTATTCGTTCCCTCGGCCGTGATTGTTTGTTCCTTTAGGTGTAGCCACTTTAACTACTGGATTCCCTGGACTCTTACCGATATCATGCCTCAAACTCGGCGGGAATAGTCTCCAGTGAAGTCGGGATTTATGGGCTGTGTCCCGCTTGAAAGTAAGTTACTTTTATAGGCTCAGTTTCACCATTGGAACTCCCCATTAACGCCAGTGTCATCCCACAATAGATGTCTGATTGCGTCCAGTTAAGAGCTTCACTCTCCAAGAATCGAGCTTGGTCGGTGTGGGCAGATAGGGAGTCATACCTGAGTCTGGCAGAAGGGGCTTGCACCCTTATCAGACCGAGAGTTCAGCCTTGTGGCTGGAAGGGCTATGTACGGGCTTTCACCGTGATTCACGCTTCAACGAATCGCACGGGCATTCTTTCTGTGCTTGCTTGAAGTAGTCCAAAATCCGCTCATACCCAATAAGGTAGTCAGCGGATGTGCTGAGGGTGACTGAATTAGATTTTTCGCTCATCTTTCGCTTAATTCTCCATAGTGCTGAGTCGCCTACTGTGTAAAGAATACAGCAGCCTGCTCAGTTTTCGCTCAGACGCAAAACAGGTTGTCTAGATTGAGCGAAAAAATGGGCTAGGATGGCGGAAAGTGGTAGAATAGTTCCGAGAGCTTAATTCAAATCCTGTCATCCCGATTATAAAATTAAATTGGATATGCCCCAGCCAGTGAGTGTGTTTTGGGCGATCGTCTGGCTGTGTATTTGTGGTACGCATAAATTAGTCGATCGGGCGATTCCGTACGGGATAGCGGTGCTTCACGGGCGTGTTAATTTGCCTTTGGTAAAAAATAAACTCTAGCGACTGTTTTGGCAGACGGAATTATAGAATAAAACGTAAACAATCAGAGCAGCAGTAGAGACTAGAGAACAAGTCTTTGCCTTCTCCCTCTGTGATGATTTGGGACTGTGTTTAATCACAGGTACTTGCTCAATGCTGAGAACTTTGACCAAGGTTTAAAACCGGAGGCAAGTATAAATACTGCAATAATTCTTAAATACAAGTTCATTAAGATTTACATCTTGAGATAGATGAATTAATAGCTGAATGAGCTTATAATAAAAGCTAATTCTTAGCGGGTCTAAAATTAACCCGAAAACCGGAGGATATTCCAATGCAAATAAGTGGCAAAGCCTTCGGCTCATGCTCTCGCTGCGAAACAGTACCCGAAAAAATAGAGGGCAGGGGAGGTCTGTACCTGTGGTTTCCAGTATCGCACACGCTGACCAAGGTTATTTCGGCACTGGCTAAGGCTAAACTTGAATTCAAGCTTTTAGAAGAGAGCAAGTGTTTGTACATTATGCTTGAGGGAATAGCCAAAGAAAAGTTTAACGCCCTAGCATCATCGGTGCTGACAAATCAAGAGTTGAAAGAGACAAAAGTTTTGTGGATGCGCGAAGTTGAACAGCCAAAACTTAGCGATTTTTATCGCAGCACTTCCTTAGACAGTTTTATTAATTTGAGTAACTCTGATTGGCTGTTAGATTTATTGTCCGAAGAACGAATTACTACACATTTTCAGCCCATTGTTTATACCTCAGATACTTCTAAAATTTTTGCCCACGAAGCGCTGCTCCGAGGAATTGACGAGCAAGGAAACTTAATTTATCCGGGTAGGATTTTTGCCCAAGCAGAATCAGCAGGCTTAATTTTTCAACTAGATGTTTTAGCCCGGACTCGCGCTATCCGCGAAGCCCATGTTTACGATATCAAAGAACTACTTTTTATTAATTTTTCTCCCACTTCAGTTTACGATCCCGCTACGTGCCTGCGAAGAACAGTACAGGCTATCGATGAAGCGGGAATTCCTCACAGCAATATTGTTTTTGAAGTAGCGGAATCTCAGCACCCTCCTGATATGGATCACTTAATTAATATTCTGAGGTTTTACCGAGAAGCGGGATTTTTAATTGCTCTGGACGATTTTGGCAGCGGTTCTTCTAATTTAAATTTGATGCACCAACTGCGTCCAGATTTTATTAAGTTGGATATGCAATTGATTCGCAACGTCCATCAAGATTATTATAAGGCCCTAATTACTGAAAAGATGTTAGAAATTGCCGCTCAATTAGAAATTAAAACTGTTGCTGAAGGTGTGGAAACTTTGGAGGAGTTTGAGTGGGTGCGGGAACGGGGAGCAACTTTTGTTCAAGGTTATTTGATTGCTAAGCCGACTTCTCCGCCGATCGCAGTTACGAGCTATATTGGTGCTGAACCACTACCTATTTCTGCTTAACGGGTTTCCAGTGGCAATTTGGGGCTACCTTTTGCTCGTACCCTGGCAGAGCCTGGGAACGCATATCGGGAGGCTCTGCCTCCATTAAAATGAGACAACAAATTGGAGGCAGAGCCTCCGGATTTTCATTACCAGGCTCTGCCTGGTAACGAGAATAACTAGCATTTTAAACGCTCAAATTGCGCTGCAGAAAGCTTTCTAATGATTCCATTCTCATGCCGTAGATTGATTCCAAGTTTTGCACTTCTTCGGGAGTGCAGAAATACTCGTTACCCAGCAGTACGCGCAAAGTTCCTAAGTCTTTTTGAGCTTGAGGATTCAATAAACCCAACGCATTTCTCAAACCGTCAAACACCATCAGCGGCGGGTTGATTACCATCGGTTCCCGCTTGAATAAGCGTGCAAAAATGCGGGGAATGTCATCCCTTGTGAGCACATCCGGGCCACCGACTCGCAGAATTTGGTTGCGGGCGCCTTCGACTGTTGGCGAGTCTGCGGCAATCTTTGCTAAGTCGTCGGTACTGACAACAGAGGTGCGGTTTTTGCCGTCGCCAATCAGCAGGTAAAGTCCGGTTTCTCGAAATCTTTCTGCTAGCGGTAACAAGCTGGAAGCAAAACCTGCAGGCCGCAAGATGGTATAATTCAAGCCGCTGTTTTGCAGGTATTTTTCTACTTCTCGCTTGGCTTTGAATACTGCGGAATCTTCGTATCCTCGATCGACTCCCAGTACCGAAATAAATACAAAGTGCTGCACTCCGGCTTCTTTGGCGCAGTCGATCAATTCTATGTTAGCGCGGTAGTGTACTGCTTGAACGTCGCCGCCGGTGCCGTGGCTGCTGATGATGTACTGCACTCCTTGGCAGGCTTTTTTAATATCTTTGTCTTGTTTCAAGTCGCCGATAAAAATCTCGGCGCCTCTGTTTTCTAGTTCTGAGTAGCGAGATGCGAGGCGAACCAAGGCGCGGACAGGTTTCTCTTGCTGTCTGATTTCTCGTACAATTCGGCGGCCTAGTGCGCCTGTTGCTCCGGTTACTAAGAACATGATTTTTAGTTGTTGGTTGTTATTGAAATATTGCACCTACCGTCATAGTCCGGCAGGGGTTTAAACCCCTGCCTCAAAGCTTAAGTCCTCTAAAGAGGACTGAAGAGTTTATTGAGAATGGTGCCCGATGTGAGTATTATGAATGTTATAACTTATAAATCAAATTTCGACAATTACGGGGGCGTGGTCGCTGGGTTTGATTAATTTTCTGGGAGCAATGTCTATTGTACAGTTTTTTGCTTGTTCGTACAGGGGAGGGCTGAGATAATGGTGGTCGATTCTCCAGCCGTTGTTGCGGGGAAATGCGGCGGCGCGGTAGTCCCACCAGCTATAATGACCTCCTTCTGATGTGAATTTGCGAAAGGGGTCGTTTAATCCTAATTCTATGATTTCTGTTAGTGCGAGGCGCTCGGCGACAGACAAGCCGACGGAGTTAGCATTGGCTTTGGGATTGTGGATATCTCGATCGTCCGGGACGATGTTGAAGTCGCCGCAAATGCACAAATTGGGGGATTTATCTAGTGCTATTTTGAGGTATTCTTGCAGCAGTTTGAGCCACTTTAGCTTGTACTCATATTTCTCGCTGCCGACTTCGGAACCGTTGGGAACGTATACGCAAATAATGCAAATATCGTCGATAACCCCGGCTATTAGGCGTTTTTGTTCGTCAAAAATATCTGCGGTTTCGTCGCCGAGAATGGGGGCAAATCCGGTGCTGACTTGTGACAGGGGCGATCGGCTAAAAATGGCGACGCCGTTGTAGGATTTTTGACCGGAAATGTAGCAGTTGTAGCCGAGGTTGATGAAGGGTTCTAGGGGAAAGTCTTTGTCTATAACTTTGGTTTCTTGGAGGCAGAGAACGTCTGGGGAGTTTGTTTGCAGCCAGCTAGTAACGTGTTCTAGGCGGGTGCGGATTGAGTTGACGTTCCAGGTGGCGATTTTCATTAATATAGTAATCCTAAAGGTTAGGTGAGAGGGAGAGCTATCGCACCTATTTTAAGCTATTTTTTGCTCTGTCAACTCACTTGATTTGATAAATGTAAGCATCTTCGATCCACGTCTGATTAATCCGATCATTCGTCATTCTTCTGCCTGATAAGTCTAAATTCCAATCTTGTTGTATCTGACGTAAGCCCTCAATTAAGTCATGTTTTGGGCTTACTGCTACGAGGGCTGTCCAATCGATTTTCAATTCAGGTTTAACTTCGCGAAAGACTGACAGAATTTCCCCATAAGTTTTAAGAGGCCCTTCGCTATCGTACAGAGGTGAAGTGAGCATTAGCCGCCATGTTTCTGGTTCTGGTGCGTAGTTCCAGAGAGCAGAGTCAACTGATAGATTTGCTGCATTTAGAGCGTCTATTAGTCTTTGACCTTCTGCTATTTCGTGACTTAATAATGTTGCTGTAGCCATTGTAAAACTCCGTGAGTGGGGTCAGTAATTGCTAAGTATATATCCAGGGCTTTTTGTTGGCTATGTGTTTGGTAACGGCTTTCTTCTGACCAGTCTTTGATCATAGACCATCGCAATGAAAAATTAGGATCGTCGAGGAGAGACTTTAACTCTTTATCAAGTTTAGCAACTTTAACCAACTTTTCTAAATCGTGGGTGTAACTGTCCATAACATTTTTCTTGTCAGGAAAATCAAATTCCTGAGTTTGCTTGGCAATGCAAGCCTTTAAAGCGCATTCAATCACATAACCGCTGAGGTAGTAAGCACCTGAGTATTTATGATTGTTGAGCAGCACTTCTACTTCTTCAAGTCGAGTGAGTGCTAGGTTCTGTAAATCCTGCCTATTCACAAGTTTAGCATACCTCTATAAATTTTTACTATCTTAGCTCTAGTTTAGCAGAGCGATAAGTTTATCAGTTTTTGTTTCGGCTTTTGTTGATTATATATTCTCTGATTACTTGCCCGATCGTAAAGTGCGATCGCCCATTTTGTTTTACTGTTTCAACTAATGACCGTCGTCCTAAAGATTGCATGACTTTCAAGAGTTCTGGCGGTGATACTTGGAGGTTTTCTGGTATTTTTGAGATATCGGCTGGTTCGGGGGTATTGGCTAGCCAACCCATAGCTTGTTGTTCGGATGCGGTTAGGCGATCGAAATGCTGGTGCAGGAGTGATTCTAAGTCACCTAAGAATAGGGTATCATAGGAGAGGAATTCGGAAACGCTACCGCCGAATAAGTCTTGAATCATAGTTGCAACTATATTTAACCATAAGGGATTGCCTCGGTAAAGGTCGATTAGTTCTGACCATTTCTCCGGTTCTGCTAAACCTTTTTCTCTAAATATTTCTTGTGCTTCCGCGCCTAAACCGTTGAGTTGCAGAGATTTGCAGGGGCGGTTTTCGCCTTCTAATGCGGCGATTTCTCTGGGTTTTTCCCAACTCAGGAGGATTAAGCAACTGTTGTGGGATGATTCTGTTAGTTGTTTGAAGAATGCGCCGTAATTTTCATATCCTGGTTGGTAATTTCCTGCGAGTTGTTGGCTGCTGAAAATGGTTTGGATATCATCGAGGATGATGAGACAGCGGTGCGATCGTAAATATTCTAGTAGGGGCAATCCCCCCGTGGTTGCCCTTTCTTCTGGATAGGGGGCGGGCACGGAGGGGGCGGGCACGGGGGCACCGCCCCTACAGAATTTAATTAAGTCGGTTTGGAGTGATGCCAGTGGTGGAGAGTTGCGGAGACTTCGCCAGATGATGTAGTCGAATTCGTGTTTAATTTGTGAGATTAGTTGGAGTGTAAGGGCGGTTTTTCCAATGCCGGATAAGCCTAAGATGGTGATGAGGCGGGTGTGGCCCAAAATCCAGTTTTCGAGGGTGGTGAGTTCGGATGTGCGGTTATAGAATAGGTTGGGTTCTGGTGCATCAGCTAAATCTAAATGTATTTTCCGTTCGGAATTGCTGGTTTTTTCGTTAAAAGTTTCCTCTTGTAACGATTCAGATTGTGAGGCTTTTGGGTAGTGAGAAGGATCGCAGGAGACTTTACCTATCTGCACGCAGTTATTTCCCGTAATTGAAAAACTGTTCGAGAATAGCCATCTTTCCACTGTATATCCAAAGTTCGATTGATTGATGTCTTCACCTAATGTTTCTGAGAGAAGTTTCCATAATTTTGCTGCGACCTTTTTGACATGAGCTTCGCTACGGTGGCAAGCTTTGGCTATTTCCGGGTATTTTTGGCGTTGCCAAGTGCCGCGTAATATAGCTTCTTGTAGATGATCGAGGTGTTTTTCCGTTTTGGCGAATACAAGATTGTCAGCGCACTGTAAGACTTCTTGAACGTCCATAAGTGGAGTAATGGGTTTGGTTTTGCCTATTGTTATCCTACTCTATCCTACAGTTTGATACTTTAGCAACTAAATCCTACTTTATTCAATATAGTTTACCTGAAAAATGGCTATTAAATCCAACTCTTTGCTAATGACGAGAATGAAATGAGATGATATTCTACAACTAACTCTTAAAAATCCACAAAAAAATTGCCGTAAAGTTGACTTTTTAAACTTGGCATGAGTATCAACAGTAATATGGTAAAACTAAAGTCATCGTCCATAGATCCTAATGAGAGGACTTCCCAAGTCCTTTCTAGAATTTGGAAGGTAGTTTGGTTTATAATAAAGTGGTGCTTCACGATCGCATTTGGATTGGTGTTTGGAGTCATTGCATTTGCTTTGGCACTTGGAGGTGTTAGGCTTCCAAATCTTCCGGATTTTACTCCTAAACGAAGACCTGAAGAATTTAACTCTAAAAAATTCCGAAGAGAACTTGAGGAGATGAGAGTTGAAGACTTATTACAAAATTTTGGCAACCAGCTTGAAAAAGCAGACAGAAATAATCAACTAAACCCAGAGGAAAAAAAGGTTTTCCGAAAACTAAGAGGTTTAGACAGTCTGGGTCTGCGCTCTCAAATTAAAAAAGCAATAAGTGATGATGATGAAATGGAAATTATCTTCCTTCTTCTTCTCAAACTACTCACTGGTGAATTGGGGTAATTTAATGGGTATTGGACAGTGGACAAGAAAATCAATCCTGCCAGGTTCAGTATTTTGCATACAATACAACATAAAACCTGGTGAATATTTGATTATGTATGATGGCTCGACTGGAGAACTGATAATCAAGGAAGCCAGTCAAGGCAAGATTGTATGCAGGAAACCACTAAATTCACCTGTGGATCTGGTTTATCTTCTTCCCGATCGTGAAAAATCGGAATTGATGCAACAACTTAAGAATAAGAATTATCCGTCAGCAGGGGGAGGTTTTTGCAATCACCATGTAATTCCCCACTTCATTTGTAATGAGAGTGAATTAGTACTTGCAGCAGAGAAATATAATCGTTTTAACAAAGATGGCGACGACAACTTGATGCCCTTACCAAAAAATTTTCATCAGAAGCACCATGCCCGAGGCTCAAAATATTGTCAAACAATTAGCTATCTTCTCCAAGATAGGTGGAATGCTCTTACGGAGGCGCATTTAGATACAGATCCTAATGAAATTGAAGAAGCTCTTAAGTCGCTTGTCGATGCTATCAAAGCACAGTTAAGTGATGTGCGAGATTGGGGAGGAGCCATGAATGATATCTACTACCTGAATGGTATGTAGATTTTTCTGTTGTTTAATAAACTGGAGGGATCGCCCCTCATCTCCCAACTTGTGAAAAAGTGCGATCGCCCTTACGTCCCAACTTGTCAAAAAGCGCGATCGCCCCTCGCCTGTGTTTTTCAAAAAAGCCACGAAAATCCCAAGCCTTCGTGCCATTTCGGTTGAGAATACACTATTTTATACAGATTTAATCTATTCTTGTTTAAGCCTTCTGACTCAAGTGCAACTTACCCACAATCGGTAATTCAAATACATTACTCTCTCGCAACCGCTTTGAGAAAAACATAACTTCCAGATTTTCAATTTCCTCCGTGTCAGGATTGAGACGAGCCACAATTCCATATTCTAGTTCTTGCGATTCTTGCTCTGCATAAGGTGAACATTTATTAACGTACAAAATATCCCCAATAGCATCGTATTTAAAAGTTAGTTTTTCTGCCATATTATCTCTCCTTGGGTAACATTTTTTGTTAAGTAAGCTGTCACGATCCAATAGCGCTCTCTGGGAACTGTATCATTCACCACAGCTACTACAACATACCTACCCTTGCGACCCTTACCATACTGCTGTGAAAATAGAAAAGTATTGCCGAAACGTAAATCACATCGAACCTCATCTGGGTCAGCTAGAGTTTTAGCAATTCTTTCCTGATAAGATGGTAGCAAATCGGGATGTGTATCGACAATATGTAGTTCTCGCTCTTCAGTGAGTTCAACCTCGCTATCGAGATATGGACAGAAAAATTGTGTTGTCACATTCCTCCATTCTTGCCAGTCCTAGTTACCTAACTTTTAGATTACCATAATTACCTGACAAGTTTAGCGATCGCCCTTACATCCCAACTTGTCCCAAAGGGCGTGAAGCGCAGCTATCCCGTAGGGAATCGCCCCTACATGAATTATTCAAACTAACTCCGACACACTCAGCCGCCCTTCTACGGCTTGATACTCATCTAGCTCATTAAATTTTTTATCTATTTTTTATTACGTAAAAATAATTAATGAGATGAAGACCATGCAGTGACTATATGTAGGGCTTTTTGCTGCTCATTTCGGTCATAAGATTGTTTCATTGTTTTGCCATCAATGGCAATCACGTTTAGTTCTAATTCCCCGATTATCGCATTTACCCAACTCAAAAAACATTCTTGAAACTGCTGCGGTTCAATTCGGGCAAATAAGGAGACTAAACCTGTCACGAGATAGTATACCATTCGGTAATTCTATAAAGCTTTTTAACCATCCATATTTGGCGTTACCATAGGCTTTTATTGCCACCCATCCGTCCGCACTGCTGATGATAGCTAGAATAGCGATCGCGATAATATCTTTGAGCAAATGTTCTTTACTTCTTTCTATTCTTGGCTCTTTCAAGTTGGCAAAATGTTCTAAGAAACTGGCATTTAAAAGATTCATTGAAGGCAATGAATCTGTTTGTTTTTGTTGGGAAGTTACAGCTTTACTAAAACCTCTTGCCATTGATCACACTCATGAGCTACCATAAACCACATAAAAAATTAGTCGGATATAATTGTAGCATATTTTGGGTTAAAGTTAAGATGCGTTTACCCTGAATCTAAAATCTAAAATCTAAAATCTAAAATCGTATGACTGATTATAAAGGCGATCGACAAACTAGCAATTTAGCAGCTATTCACCAACAAATCAATTGGCTTCACCAACAGCCAGACGGCTTCCTATTTCAACAAAACTCCGGCGACAACTGCATCGCCGTAAAAAAAATAAACTCAGTGCTACTACTGCTTTTAGCCGACAGAGAAACCTTAATCACAAATGTAGCTCAATCAATCCTAGACCTCAACAATCCACTAAATTTAATCTTTCCCTATTCCCGATCCGTGCTGCTAGCATTAGTCTGGAAAAACCACCCAAAAAAAATCTATGTAATCGGATTTGGTGGCGGCACCCTCCCCAGAATTTTCCACCACTATTTCCCTAACGCGATAGTCGAATGTACAGATATTGACCAAAAAGTAGTCGAAGTAGCTCAAAAATTTTTTGGCATTCAATTCGACGACAGACTCAAAGTAGCCATTCAAGACGGGCGCGAATATCTAGCCCAACAAGATTCCACAGTAAAAAACGATATAATTCTCGTGGATGCTGGTTTTGGCAGCGGCTATATGCCCTATAAATTGGTGACACAAGAATTTTACCAACTGTGCAAAACTCGCTTGTCAAGCGCAGGTGTTCTAATTGTCCACCTGTTCCACAAACAAGAGTTTAATGCGGCAGCGGTGAAAACAATTCAAACTGTGTTCGCACAAGTTTATATATGCAATTTAGAAACCGGCAACAGCATTGTCATTGCGACTAATGCTCCCGATTTAGCTAAAAATGAAATTTTCTTGAAAGCCGAACTTATTCAAGATTTCCACAATTTAGGATTTTCCTTAATAGAATTGTCGCTCCAGCTAAAAAAAGTAGCCCAATTTCCCGAATGGGTGAAAATTTGGGAAACGCTGCCAATTTTTACAGATGCTGAAATACCCGCCGGATATTTGGACTGATAAATATACACAATTAGGGCTGTTAACGGCATCCGACAAAAAACTCTAATTGTAGGGTGCTTATCGGGGCACCATCGGGCCGTAGGGTGTTTATGGGCGCACCATCGCTATGCCTTTAGCAAATCCCAATCACTCAACAGTTGATACTACCAAACATCGCTCTAACAAATACTTGACAGTGAAAATCGGGCGGTGTATTATAAGAGTAGTGCAAACAATAAAAAATATGAGACTAAAAAGTTGGGAGTCTCCTCGTAGCGAGGGCAGAAACTCCAAAGGTAAAGGCGGCTCAGCCAGGGCTCGGCAACTCAAGAAGCAACAGCAAACTCTGCGAAAACAGTTAAAAGCTCAACACGATCGACAAAACGATCGACAAAACCACCAACAAAACCACCAACAAAAGCATCAAGGGAAGGAAACCAATAATTCCTTCCCTTTTTTTGTATCTTTCCGCTGCTCAATCCCGCTGAATGTTCGGACAAATCGTGCTAGTAATGCTCGCCTGCGAGGGTTGCTCTTGCCAGCAGTTGAGAATGCCTTGCAACTCCCTCTTCAAAGTTTCTAAGGCTGCAATTTGCACGGAAATTTCCTCTACCTTCGCCGTGAGATGCTGCTTCGCTTCAGAGCAAGGCAACTCTCCCCGATCGCGAACCTGTAAAATATCCTTAATCTCCTGAAGGCTCAAACCCAGAGTCTGAGATCGTTTAATAAACGCTAACCTGTTGAATACCGTTTCCCCAAACAAGCGATAACCAGCGGGCGATCGCTTTACCGCAGGAGACAGCAAGCCCATCTCCTCATAGTAACGAACAGTTTTCACCGACAAACCACTACAGGCAGCTACAGAGCCAATTTTGTACAGTTTCTCGGCAACAGAAATATTCATACACCAAGCATCCAAGATCGAAAGACTTTCTTGCCCTATCTTTTAGTGCCTCAGATCCAGGGAGTCGATCGGCACATCGCCCAGTCACCATTGCCCAGTAATCTTAATAAGGAGGATTTTTTTTAGACACGTTAAGCACGGGCAACTGAGGTCTAGAAGACTGAGGAGGAAGATAGTATTCGGGAGCAGGTGCGGTTTGTTCGGCTCCAGAGCGGTAAAATTGCCACCAGCGGAGAGCCATCGCCACCCCAGCGGTGCCAAGCCCAAAAGCCAATAAAGAGCCACTCGCACCCATGCTGCCGATGGCGGCATCGACAACGCCCACTGTCACAACAAAGCTGGTAATTGGTTCTCTACGGTAAGCTGACCTCAACAGTCGCGTCCACGAAGCATTCATTTGGTTTTACTCTGTTCTATATTTATTTACAAGCTCTAAAACTTAGAGTTGGCGGAACGATCGGGATTTCTAGCTCCAAGACTAGCTTCACCTAAATTAATCTTCTCGCCTGTGGGGAATTGTACGGGAGCGAGGCAAAATTGCCAAGCTTGTCAAATCAAAATTCCACCCCATATATACCTCCAAAAGCCAGCTATTGCATTCGGGAACAGAACTCTCTCGGCAGAGAAGTCGCTGGGCTTGTTTCTAATTAATATTTTAATCAATTCCCGAAATTGTCGCGGTCAGCAGCAGTCACACCCGCTGCCGTTCGAGTCAAGACAAAGTGTGAGGCTGACCGCGCCATTGCTAAAATTAGTTGAGACCTAACCAGGACAGCAAGCCCTGGCCTGTGACATACTCGATAATTAAAGTTAGAGAAAAACCGATCATCGCGGCTCGACCGTTAAGGCGTTCCGCGTAGCTGTTGAAGCCAAACTTTGGCTGTTCCAGTTTGGGAGTGACGGTGGGTTGTAGTTGTGTCATTGCTTTGGGTACCTGGCGATCGACGCTATTCAAATGTGAAATTCAATGTTAGTTACAAATCTTAAACATTGCTACTTCTATTATAAAGAGGGTTAACCGCCGTCAACCGTCCCCGAAGAGAAAAAACTGCTGCCAACTAATGCCAATTAATTATACCCGCTCAAAATATGACTAATCAGTTAGATAACGATAAGCTTCCTATCGCCGCACAGCGAGTAGCCTTTGCCCTTCGTACAACAGGCTGGGTTTGCTTCTGGGTACAGTTAGTGCTAGGGGTGGTAGCGGCGATCATTTTGCTCTTTGCCATCCCCTTCGCCCTCCCCAGGGCTAGCGCCGCTGCGGGTTCAACCAGTGCCGGCACCGGCGGCGGCGTGTTTTTTGCCATTTGCGGGCTGGCCGTACTCGCTTACAGCGTATATCGCTCTTTCCGCTTCACCCGCTTGTCGAGACAACTGCGATCGCCCGGTAACGCAGTCCGCCCCAAAAAAGCAGACACCATCAAAGAGGTGCGGCTGTCACTGATGAGCAACTTATCGGGAATGGTGCTGACTCTGATCGGCGCAGAAGCCATCAGCGGCACGCTTTTAGCCAAATCTCTAGCTCAGCCGCAAGCCTTGTTCGGTGCCGCAGTTGATGTGGGCCGATTTATTCAGCCCCTAGATATATTTGTGGTACTCGCCAATACTCACGCCACTGTTGCCCATTTTGTCGGGATTTTCGGGGCTCTTTGGTTGCTCGATCGTATCCACAAACAATAGTTATTGGTGAGGGGGAACCGATGCCCGATGCCCAATGCCCGATGCCCAATGCCCGATGCCCCACACTCCCACTCTCCCCCAACCGACATCCGGAATCACTGCCAACCTGTCGAAGAACGTACTCAGATACCTTCTACTAAGACAAAATGAATATCATGGCACTGAAACCCGAGGCTTATTTTGGGGTGACAGATCACCCAACTATTGAAATTTCTCAAGAAAGTTTTCGTTCTGTCCTGGGTCAAATAGAAACTGAACTCCTCTGTAGCGACACCTATAGCCAAGCTCTAGCTAGCTTGCAAACAATGTTGGGCGAAGCAGCCTCCGCTGCCGAAATTTTAATTAGAGCGGTTAGCAGAGAAGCCGTCAAGCTCGCATTCGATCGATTTCCCAAACAAAACAAAATTGAACCGCAAGTACCCCAAGAGAGTTTTACTGCTGTAAGTCCCGCCATTGAGACGGTGACAGAAATTCAAGAATTGGAGCCACCAGTAGCTGTTCCTGTCTTCTACTGGCGAAGCGCTAGTGTCGAAGCGCCGCCCCAAACCGAGTCTGAAACTGAAAATTCCGATCGAGACAGTAACACTTCTGAAGACAGCAAACAAGCGCCCCAAGACGAACTTAAAGTCGAGTCGGCTCCACCTGCAACTGTCACCGTCCCCGGAAAATCCTTCCCAGGGTTCGGTTTTCCCAAGAAGCCAAAAAAACTCACCAAGGAAGAAGAAGCAGCTTTAGCCGTTCAACAGCGAGAAGAGTGCCTGCGGGAGTTGGGTAGAGAATTGCGTAAGGGACGGCAAATTCGCTCCCTATCCCTGCAACAACTCCACAGTCAAACTCTCGTGCCGCTGCACCACATCGAATCGATCGAAAATGGGGAAATCGACAAACTGCCCCAAGATATTTACGTGAGAGGTTTTATCCGCAGACTCGGCGACGCCTTGGGACTAGACGGCAGCGCTATGGCGAATGCTTTGCCCAAACCCGCTCCCAGTCCAATTCCCAGTATGTATGTGTCGGTTTCCGAATCCGAGTCAAGCGAAGGCTTTCAAATGCGTCCGGTGCATTTGTACATCGGCTACACCGCTTTGATGGCTGGGGCTGTAGGGGGTTTGGGTTGGCTGTCGCAGCAACCCGTGGTGCCAGGAGCACAGGCAGTACCTCAACCGCAGGTGACACCGCCAGCCTCAGTTGCACCGGCTCAGAAGACCCCAGAAAAAGCACCTCAACCGGGCTTGAAGAAGTCTAATAACGGGGGATTGATGATGGGGGCTGACATGGCGCCGCCGGAGGTGATTTTTGGTTAGTGTGTGTCGGGCGATCGATCGTCCGACAACTCTCTTGGCGCAGGTGAACTCGGAAACCCGGTTTCCGAGTTCACCTACATACGGATATTTGTTTGAACAAAGGAGTCCTGGAGAGCAATTACGGTTGAGATTTTAGTTAAATCCCCCACATTCATCCACCTGTAGAGTCAATTCTAAAATCTAAAATCTAAAATCTAAAATCTAAAATCTAAAATCTAAAATCGCCAGCCCGTGTACCCAAAGTGATTTTTCAACTGCATCAGGAAACCCGATATGTGCGATAAACTATCTATTTGACCACTCCTAAAAGAGGTTTCCGATAACATGAGTTCCCCAGCCACCGCTGCTTTCTCCGATCTCGATCCGCTATCGACTCACTCGCCAACAGTCACGAGTTTGGCTGCACCAGACAGTGCTTTGGTAACGGCGGCTCAACTGCCACAAGCATCTTGGACAATAGAAGATAGTGAGAAACTCTACCGAATTCAAGGTTGGGGCGAACCGTATTTTTCGATCAATGCAGCCGGTCACGTTACAGTGTCTCCCAAGGGCGATCGCGGCGGTTCCCTCGACTTGTGCGAACTGGTAGAATCCCTGAAACAGCGAAATTTGGCTTTGCCCCTGCTGATTCGATTTTCTGATATTTTGGAAGACCGGATCGAGCGCTTAAATTCGTGTTTTGCCAGAGCGATCGCTCGGTACAATTACAAAAATGTCTATCGCGGTGTCTTTCCAGTTAAATGCAACCAGCACCGACAATTAATTCAAGATTTGGTGCGTTTTGGTCAACCCCATCACTTCGGACTGGAAGCCGGATCTAAACCCGAATTAATGATAGCTTTGGCGACCTTAAAAACCCCAGGCGCTTTGTTAATTTGTAATGGTTACAAAGACCGCGAATACATCGAAACTGCTATTTTGGCGCAGCGGCTAGGGCAAACTTCCGTAATTGTGCTGGAGCAAATAGAGGAAGTAGAACTCGCAATCGCCGCCAGCAAAGCATTAGGAATTAAACCGATTTTGGGAGTGCGAGCAAAACTCACTACCAAAGGCGTTGGTCGCTGGGGAGGCTCCACGGGCGATCGGGCAAAATTTGGTTTGACAATTCCTGAAATTATTCGTGCAGTCGGCGAACTAGAAAAAGCTGGAATGCTTGATTGTTTGCAGTTATTGCACTTCCACATCGGCTCTCAAATTTCCTCAATTAGTGTCATCAAAGACGCCATTCGAGAAGCCAGCCACATTTATGTAGAATTAGCTAAATTGGGAGCTAATATGAACTACTTGGACGTAGGCGGTGGACTCGGCGTTGACTACGACGGGTCTAAAACAAACTTCCACGCTTCCAAAAACTACAATATGCAAAACTACGCTAACGACGTAGTAGCGGGAGTGAAAGATGCCTGCGACGAGCGCAAAATCCCGGTTCCAATTATCATTAGCGAAAGCGGGCGGGCGATCGCTTCTCACCAATCAGTATTAGTTTTTGACGTACTCGGTACTAGCGATGTCCCCAGAGAAGTACCCGAACCAGTAGACGAAAACGCCCACCAAATTCCGCGCAATCTCTACGAAATTTACCAATCTATCAATCCCGAAAATTACCAAGAAGTTTATCACGATGCTATCCAATTTAAGGAAGAAGCAGTCAGTTTATTTAACTTAGGCTATTTGGGAATTGCGGAACGGGCGAAAACCGAACAGTTGTACTGGGCTTGCTGCGATAAAATACAGGCGATCGCGCGACAAAAAGAATATGTATCTGACGATTTGGAAGACTTAGAAAAGGTGATGGCGTCCATTTATTACATCAACTTATCTGTTTTCCAGTCAGTACCAGACAGTTGGGCAATTAACCAATTGTTCCCTATTATGCCAATTAACCGACTCAACGAAGAACCAACTCAACGCGGTATTTTAGCCGATCTTACCTGCGACAGCGACGGCAAAATCGACCAATTCATCGATTTGCGAGATGTGAAGTCGGTTTTGGAACTCCATACTCTCAAACCTGGAGAACCTTACTATTTGGCGCTATTTTTGGGAGGTGCTTATCAAGAAATTATGGGCAACCTTCACAACTTATTTGGCGATGCTAATGCAGTTCACATTCAGCTAACACCTTCTGGCTATCATATCGAACACGTTGTGAAAGGAGACACTATGAAAGAAGTCCTCAGCTACGTACAGTACGATTCAGAAAATTTGGTTGAAAGCATCCGCCGTCAGACAGAAGCAGCTTTGCAGCAAAATAAAATTACTCTTTCCGAAGCCCAACTTTTGCTGCAAAATTACGAGCGGAGTCTCACCCAATATACTTATCTTCAGTCTTAAACTGTAGGGTGCAACCTAAGCACAATACCAGAATTAAAAACTGAGATCATAAATGTAAAGGTAGGGTGCGCCTAGCGCACCTTACCTTGAGCAATTACCAATTATGCACCATGACCGAGAATTTCAGATATCGCCCGCCGCTCTTCTCCGTGTTGAGTCGGTAAAACTTGGCGAGCGTCAGTAATCAGCCAATCGAGAGCCGCCGCTTGCAAATCGATCGCAGCGCCGGTTTTATCAACGCAGTAGCGCCCGAACACCAGTTTATCAACCAACCGCACCTCCGGCCCCAAACGGGAATACTCAAAAATCACGCTGTTTTCCACAGTTGCGCCACTGCAAAGCCAGCAATTTGGGCCAATCATTGTCGGCCCGACAATTTTGGCTCCATCCTCAATGATCGTCATCCCACCAATGTAAACAGGCCCAGTAATATCAACTTTATCCCAGTTGACAGCTACATTCAAACCAGCGTAAATGCCGGGGCGCACTTCAATTCCCGGAATCGAAACATTTTTAACTTGTCCCAACAGCACGCTCTGAATGGCCCGCCAATAGTCAGGAACTTTGCCGATATCCACCCATTCAAAGTCCATGCTAATCCCGTAAAAAGGCGCGCCTTCTGCTACTAGCTTGGGAAATAACTCCGAACCGATATCGTATTCCTGGTCTGAAGGGATGTATTTGAATATTTCCGGTTCAAAAATATAAATACCAGTGTTAATGTCGGTACTCAGAGCTTCCTCTACAGAAGGTTTTTCTTGGAAATCTTTAATTTTGCCAGACTCGTCTGTTACCACCACTCCGTAACTGGGAACCTCCTCGCGGGGAACCGATTTCATAACAATAGTAGCGATCGCCCCTTTTTCCCGGTGCCACTTCACAGCAGCAGTCAAGTCCAAGTCAATCAAAGCGTCGCCGCACAGCACCACAAAAGTATCGTCAAAAAACGGCGAGAAGTCCTGAATTCGTTTCATGCCACCAGCAGAACCGACAGCCTCTCCAATCATTTCTCCTTCCTCAATTCGCCCTTCAAAAGAATAGGCAATTTGTACCCCAAACTTTTGACCGTCGCGGAAGTAGTTTTCAATCACGTCTGCCAGGTGGGAAACATTGACCATAATCTGGTCAAATCCGTGCTGGCGGAGCAATTCAACCAAAAACTCCATCACTGGCTTTTGCAGGATGGGAATCATCGGTTTGGGTATTGTCTGAGTAATAGGACGGACGCGAGTGCCTTTACCGGCCGCCAGAATCATCGCTTTCATTATTAACTTCCTCAACCCTCTGTTAACTGATATCAACTGAACAATTAGATGCTAGCGGTTGCGATCGTCAAATCGATCGATCACAGCAAAATCCTGACCTGTTTATAGGCGACATCGTACCAGGCTATCAATCATTTATTCGGAATTAACCTGGATTTAAGAAACCAGGTATCGGGAACCAGCAATAACTTCACACTCCCGCTCTCAGCATCCGGGGCTCAGCAACAGAATGCCATCGAGCGAGATTCTGCCTGGAATCTTAACCGACGCAGTGGCATAGTTATTAGTTTCCTCCGAGAACCTAATACCCTGCAAGCTCAAAGCGCGCGGATTTTGAGGTCTTGGTAAAACTCCTCTTGAAGCAACTCTACTTTAGACTGAGCCGATAGCAGCAACAACGCCCAAAAAATACCCACGCGGTCATGATTTGGCAAGTGAACTTCCCCAGTCGATACCGGGTGTTCTGGGTTGACAGGAGAGTGCAAATCGTTATGATGCCAGAGCTCTAGCAATTTGTCCAAGTCCAGCCAACCCTCGTCAATTTCCGCGCCCCGCTGAGCCAGAAACCGTTCGAGTTCACTAGCAGTTTCTACGAGATTTTCTTGGTGAGCTAGCTCAAAGATAGCCTGGGCCGCTTGCGATCGCATTTTTGAGGTAGGGCGGCGACGGGGGGTAACTGTCTGCTGCTCCATTGCTGCTTTCATTAGCTGCAACTGCTCAATCAGTTCTGGGAGAGTCACCGGGCGTTTTTGCGGTAGTTGAGCTACACCGCGACGGCGCAATTGCCGTTCTAAATGCTGCGGCAAGTGTCGTCCGCCTGAGTGTTCTACGTCTTCTACTGCGGGCTCGTCGGCGTCGGGATTCGCGGGGGGTTCGGAGAGGACGATACTTTCTGCTTTGAGCAACACCAGCATTGAAGCGTACAAAAACGCTTGGCCGGAGTGGGACAAATCGGAGAAATCCTTACTCTGATCTGCATCGGAGGCGTTCGTAAGCTTGCTCAGACATCGATCAAACACTTCAATTACCTTAACGTCCCAAGGATCAATTTCTCCCCGTTCGGCTAGGTCAATTAAAATTGCGATCCCCTCGGAAATCGTTTCTAAGCCATCTTGGTCTCGGGAAACGGCCATTCGATTTTAGATTTTAGATTTTAGATTTTAGATTTTAGATTTTAGATTTTAGATTTTCCCTCTGAGAAAACCAGAGAGCATATCAAGTTAATTGGCGGTCATTTCAGGATTAGTGCCCTCAATGGCTGCTATTTCTAAACTTATCGGTTCTGCACTTTCTAACAAAGGTTGTTTGCCTTCTACTTCGGCTTTATAGCGTTCAAGATTTTGTTCTAATTCCTGAATCCGCTGCTCTTTTTCGCGAACTTGGCGGAGTTGTTGGCGCGAGGCGAGGGTTCGCTGCATTCTCGACCACAGACTGAACAGCCACGCTAGTGTGGCTCCTAATCCGGTCGCTACAATTAGTTCTACGCACAGCGGAGCTTTAACTTGGACGCCTTCGATAACTTGAATGGCGACTGGCTGTGTATTTTCGATGCTGAATAATACTAGAGCCAAGCAAATCAGAAAGATGAAGAAGAAATTTAGCGATCGCATTTTCTCTGTTCCTAATTCTCAATTCAGGTTAAGCAAATTATTTACCATTTGTCAACTGTTTTTTGGCAGATGTTCTCAGTTTTTTTGATAAAATCAAATCGGGTCAATTAACCATAATATCCGGGGAGGGGCGGGTTTATTGCAGCTCTAAGAGTTGATTGAAGAGATTTGTTAAGCCGCCCCTCTAGGACATATCCTCTTTAGGTTTGACCGATGTTTTGCGGTTTCTTGCCGATTCCCAGTGCTGGCAATATTTGATATTTCAAAGCAATGCCCGCGGCTACAAATAAGGCAATAATCAGCGCCCCAATTCCTACCGGGCTGGGAATCCAGAATATCGCCTCCAAATAGTTAACTTCTCCGGGTTTGAGCTTCCAAACTAACTGTTTTCCTTGCTGAGAGCTTTCGGGAACCAGCGCACCGGCGACAGTTTCAATACTTTCGGCGCCCCAAGGCGTGTTCAAGCTAAAGTCTAGCTCCAAAAGTCCCCCCGGACTCAGCAGCAGACTGCCATTAGAAGAAAGCAGTGAAAGAGAGCGCAAATCCAATTCCAAACTCAACCGATTTCTCAGCACCAATAACAAATTATTCTGCTTGACATTCAGGTGAGATTCAAACTTCGGCAAATCGGTTTCTAGCCGACTTGAAACCAGAGATTTTGTCGTTGGTGCGACGGGATTGTAAAATTGGTTGAACTTGTCTTGCAACTCTGCTCCATTATTGAAAGGAATCCTCACTAGAACTTCTGTGGGGGAAACCCGTTTAGTTTTTCCGTCCAGCAACCTCACCCGGCGTTCTACGCTTTTCAACCATTCTGCAACAGTTTCGCTGCTGAAGCTCGTCAACCTTTCCCCCAGTTTAATGTGCTGCACGATTTCGCCGCGAGTTTGACTCTCAAAGTTAACCCCGACATCGTACTGAACGCATCCAGTCACTAGAGTTAAAAGGCAAAAAACCAAAGGTAAAAGAAAGAAAAAGTGCTTTTTCTTCTTCCGAGTTCCATCCTTGACATTTGGCTCTTTCATTATAAATTTTTCCCTGTTTTTACCTATTTGCATGAATTAGCAAAGCGTTGAATTGCCGACACTGTTTCTATGTTTGTTTAGCACGTTAACTGGTTCCTAGGCTCTGCCTGGGAACCCATGTCCAGAGGCTTTGCCTCCCAAGCTTTCATCCAAATTCGAGGCAGAGCCTCATGATCTGTATTACCAGGCAGAGCCTGGTAACGAGTAAAACCGCACTGAACTTATTGCCTCGAAGCTACACCCAACTGTTGAAACAGCATACTCGGCAAATATGCCGCACCGCCTACCCATTCGGCTTCGCTACTCAAATCTGCCAAATTTTTAAACGCTTCAAAAATGCTGCCTGCCACCATTGTATTCTTGACGCGGCCGACAATTTTGCCTTTTTCTACTTTATAGCCTAAGTCCAAATTGACAGAAAATTCGCCAGCTAACTGATTGGACTGACCGGCACCTAAAACCTGCTCTACTATGAGCCCTTCGTCCATGCTAGCAATCAAGTCTTGAGTGGCGGTATT
Organism: Microcoleus sp. BR0-C5; assembly: GCF_036705045.1. Lineage (NCBI taxonomy): Bacteria > Bacillati > Cyanobacteriota > Cyanophyceae > Oscillatoriales > Microcoleaceae > Microcoleus > Microcoleus sp. BR0-C5. The sequence goes on along the minus strand of NZ_JAUBTR010000010.1, from coordinate 110,851 downwards.
TCCTGGGGAAATGCAAAAGTTAGTCAAATCAGGGCCTGGGCGAGACAATCCGCCACGAAAACCGTTGCCGGTTGATTGTACACCGGCGCGAGTGGCCCACCTGCGATCCCAATAAAATCCGGTGACAGTACCTTTGTCTATCAAGATTTTGCGGGTGGTGGGCGTACCTTCGTCGTCAAATGGACAAGCCGAAGGGCCTAAAGTGGGGTCTTCAAAAAAGGTAAAGCGTTCGTCAAATAAGGTTTCGCCGATTTTGTCTGCTAGGGGAGAGGCTTTTTGAACTACTGCTTGACCTGAAAGGATGGTATCAAAGAGGCCACCGAGGGTGCTAGCGGCGGCTCTGGGGGTAAATAATACTGGGTAGGAACCGCTGGTGATGGTGGCTGAATGTTCTGCGAGGCGGTATTTTTCGAGGAGTGATTGGAGGATGCTGTTGGTATCCAGGGGACGATCGCGCGCTACGTCGTAACTGTATGCTTGCATAAAGTCTTCTCCCTTTACCAAATTTCCCGCGATCGTCGCGCTGACTATTTGGCTGCTTCTTTCGGCATACAAATCTTGCGTCGTGGCAATTTTCACTCTGCCGCTGCGGACGTGAAATCCGACATCTACCATAATATCGGGATTGTAGGCGTGAACTTGCTCGATGAGGTTTTTGCCGTTTTCGACTAATTCTTGAGTTGTGGGCGGAGTGTAGGTGGTTTCCGGGCCTTTTAGGTGGAAGTTGGAGGCGAGTTCAAATTCTGCGGGGTCGCCGATTTCGGCTGTTTGAATCGCTGCATCTACTAAATCCTCTATCCGCGTTAAATCTGTGGAACTAGCAAAACCGATTTTGCCTTGGTAAATCAGCCGGAGTGCTACGCCTTGCAGTGCTTTGGTTTGCAGGGATTTGAGGCGATTGTTTTCAAATTCGATGGGGGTGTCTTGACTCGACAGGTAGTAGACTTCAGCGGCATCGGCGCGTTGAGATGCCAATTTCAATATCTGTTCTATGGTTGAATCGCTCACAATAATAGCCTTTCTGGTTTGGTCTTTTTTTTATTTTAGCGATTTAGGGTGTGGCCAGAAACCGGGTTTTTTCCCAGAATATCGATACACCACCGAAAAGCTGCGAAAAACCCGGTTTCTTTAGTCTAAGTGCATCCATCAATCCCCAGCCATCTGCTGAACCATAGCAATAATTTCTCTGACTGTCTCCGCGTCGGGCGATCGCAATTGCTGTAAAATCTCCAAAGATTGCTGTAAATAATTCAACTTAGAAACCGGGTTTTTTCGTGAATCTGCCGGCTACAGCGAAGTATTTCCATAAAAACCCGGTTTCTCGACACCCGCACCTAAAACTGAAGAGCCTTCCTCTATAATTGTAATTCACACTGTTTAAAAACATAGTTAACGGCTGCAAACAGTCGCTCTAAGTCCTGAATTGTATAGAAAATTTTATTTTGAGTAAACATTTCTAATTTCAGCTTGCCAAACTGCCACATTGCCCCATTAGAAACACTACCAAAGATAGTTTGTTCTGGTTCATTGTTAAGTCGCTGCACGGCGATCATTTCTGCCAAACACTGCCCCCATCCTTCATCAAATGCGCTCTCTTTCTTGGCTTCAACTAATATGAAATACGGCTTATCAAAAACTATTGTGCCAAGGGGGGAGCGCTTCGCCAATATATAATCTGGAATTCCTGACAGATTCTCGTTATAGACTAAGGTTTGGTGACTCCACAGGAGAAAATTACTTCGATAATTTTTCCAAACTTCTTTTAATACAGGATAAATGATATTTTCACAAATGGCGATTTCCGAGTTGTCAAATACTCCGTCATTGAAAATCCATTCTAATTCATTCCGAAAAACTTCGCTGACTGCAAATTCTGTTTCGACAATGAAATTATCCCGTAGCTAATTAATTTGGAATTCTTTGGCGACGGCGCTGATACTTTTATAATTGCTAAAAGGCATTGCTTAATTTCTATCAGTCGGGGTAAGGTGCGCGACCCGGCGCACGCTAGAGATAGAGTTTGTGCGCCTTAAAAAATGATTAATAACTAAGAAATAATCCGCCTATAATTAGCCCGATCGCAATTAACGCCACCCAAATAAACCTATTATCTTTCGTATTAACCTGACTCAAATCTATCGGTTCAGGTACGGCGGGCTTGGGTTTAGCGTACTTGATATCAGCGTTCGGATTGGCTTGAAAACTGATTGATTGATTTTCATCTAAAGCTGCCAAATCAGGGATTTTCACCATCCATTCAGGAGGGATAGTGAGTTTGGGAGCTTCGAGAATGAACAGCAAGCGCTTTGCTTGTTGGCGGGTTTCTTGGCGGGGATGGCGGGTGAGCTTGCGGCAAAGCTCGATCGCCCTTTCTGTATTGCCAGAGGCTTCGTAGGCTGTCACTAGCCACATCTGCACCTCACCGCCCAACCGGGAATTTCGATCGACTAAACCGGTAGCTGTTTCTAAACTCTCCACAGCTTGAGCATACCGGCCACTCTCAAAAGCTACTTGCCCAGCTTGGTACTCAGTTTGAACAATTTCTAACTTTTCTGAAGTCACAAGCACCCACCCAATTCACAAATATTAATTCCCCGATTCCCCAAACGCTAGAATTCGCTGTTGTGTTGCGACATACTCGATTCATTGTCGCGTTTGGAACCCAGGAATTCTAACTGGTCTACTCTAATTACTGGCTTCGAGCGATTTGCTCCTGTATTCCGGTCTTGCCAGCGCTCGAACCTCAAAGAGCCTGTTACTCCAATTTGAGCGCCTTTGCGAACGTAGTCAGCAGCGACTTGCGCTGTTTTGCCCCAGATTTCCAGATTAAACCAGTCGGGTTGATCGCTGTTCTTGGATCTGCGGTTGACTGCCAGCGTCAACTTGCACAGAACTGTACCCGACTCAAAATACTTCACGTCCGGGTCGCCGCCGACGCGGCCTACTAAAGTTACAACATTAAGACTCATAAACTTTTTTGGGAATGTGGTCGATCGGTGATGTAGTTAAACTGTCCACACGGGCATTAGCCTCCAAACTGAACTTGGAACAGCGCGAATCAGGGCTTCATCCTGATTGTACACCCAGTTAGCAGAACATATTGATGGTGGATGATTGGCAAGTCTGCGCTCAACCTGAGCTCGACAATGTACATTTCTGACTAGACTCAGGATGAAAAACGTAATAGAATCCACCTCGGTTACACTTTTGTAACAACATTATTGCACACAATAGTATTTTAGTTTTTGGGGGGGTACAAATCAGTGGGTCTTCTCAATCGATTTTCGTTATCTAGAGATATGGGTATCGACCTCGGTACTGCTAACACGCTCGTTTATGTATCGGGCAAAGGTATTGTTCTGCAGGAACCTTCTGTAGTGGCGATCGACCAAGATTTAAAAATACCGCTGGCTGTGGGAGAAGAAGCCAAAAAAATGCTCGGGCGCACGCCAGGGAATGTCATAGCACTGCGCCCGCTTCGCGACGGGGTAATTGCAGACTTCGATACGGCGGAACTGATGCTCAAGACTTTTATCCGCCGGGTTCACGAAGGCCGAAGCTTAGTTTCGCCCCGGATAATTATTGGTATCCCCAGCGGTGTCACCGGAGTCGAGAGGCGTGCTGTCATTGAGGCGGCGACTCAGGCCGGTGCTAGAGAAGTACGGTTAATTGATGAACCCATCGCTGCGGCGATCGGGGCTGGACTGCCTGTTGCTGAGGCGACTGGCAATATGATTATAGATATAGGCGGAGGTACGACGGAAGTTGCGGTTTTGAGTTTGCAAGGTACGGTGATCAGTGAGTCTGTACGGGTAGCCGGCGACGAACTCAATGAGGCGATCGTCCAATACATGAAAAAAGTTCACAATTTGGTCATTGGCGAACGCACTGCTGAAGAAATTAAGATTCAGGTTGGTTCTGCATATCCAACTCCAGAGGATGACGATGTAATGATGGAAGTGCGGGGCTTGCACTTACTGTCTGGTTTGCCGCGAACTGTTACGATCAAAGGCCCAGAAATTCGCGAAAGTATGTCGGAACCGCTTTCAGTAATTGTGGAAGCTGTCAAGCGTACTTTGGAACGCACCCCGCCGGAATTAGCAGCAGATATTATTGACAGGGGAATTATGCTGGCTGGTGGTGGCGCGTTGATGAAAGGTTTAGATACTCTGATCAGTCACGAAACAGGAATTGTCACTCACGTGGCAGCCGATCCGCTGTGCTGCGTGGTTTTGGGAACTGGTAGAGTATTGGAAAACAAACAATTGGAACGGGTTTTCAGCGGGCAGTCGTCGCGTAATATGTAGTTAACAAATTTGGGATTGTGGATTGAGAAATACGGCTGCAATCTCAAATCTAAAATCCTGACTTAACAATCTTAGATTAGTGAAATTATGCTAAAAAATACATTCCGAAAGTGGTGGGATCTGCGGCTGCAAATTGCTCTTTTAGGTTTAGCTGTAACTGCCGCTTGGGGAGTTCGACAAACACAAGGTGCGGCAGTATTTGAAGTTTACAATTGGGTGACTCGTCCGTTTCACGCCAACGGATCGGGGCAAGAGGAACTCATCTCGGCGCGCACTCAAGAATTGCAAGCGCAGCTATTAGAATTAGAAAATCAAAATCAGAAGCTAAAAGAGCTTTTAGGTTACGTTTCGGGTAAGAAACCTCAAGGAATTGTAGCTCCTATTGTCGGTCGCAGCGCCGACCACTGGTGGCAGCAAGTAACCTTGGGGCGCGGCAGTAAGGATGGCATCAAAACAGATTTTACTGTCATGGGCCCCGGCGGTTTAGTAGGCAGGGTTGTCAGCGTTACTCCTAATACTAGCTTGGTGCTGTTAGTCAGCGACGCTACGAGTCAATTGGGTGTGGGAATTACCCGCAGTCGCCACATGGGTTTTATGCGCGGGAAAGGCGGAAATCAGGCTGTGATGGAGTTTTTTGAGAATGTTCCCAATGTCAAGCCTGGGGATGTGGTTTCAACTTCTTCTTACAGTCAGTTGTTCCCTCCTGGTTTGCCGGTGGGAAAAGTGGTTTCGGTGGATATGAATAAAACTCCGGCTCCAGAAGCTGTGGTTGAGTTCTCTGCACCCATGAATGCTCTGGAGTGGGCGGTGGTTTACCCGCACTCTAAGCAAGCCGAACCGAAGGATTCGCAGAGTCAATCTTCAGCAGCATCTGAGGGAGCACAGCAACAATGAAAGCTTTATCTCGGATGTCTTCGCGATCGCGCCAATTTCTCAACTTCGCAGTTACATTTCTATCTGTGATGCTGTGCATACTGATATTGCCCACTCGGCTGCCGGGAATGGAATTGCTGGGAATTGGGCCTAACTGGCTGTTAATTTGGTTGGTAGCTTGGAGTATTAAGCGGAAACGTACAGTTTGGGGAGCTGCAAGCATGGGCTTGGTTTTGGGGTTTCTTCAAGATGCGATGACGGCTCCTCATCCCAGCCACGCTGTGAGTCTAGTTGTTGTAGGAGTCCTAACAGTTGTTTTGCAGAAAACCTGGTCGATTCCGGTAGATATTGTTGAGAGAGATCCGATTCCGATCGCGTTAATTGTGTTTGGGATGGCGGTGGTAGCGGAAACGGTGATGGGGCTGCAATTTTTTGCTATGGGCGATCGGGCTTTACTGGAAATTTGGAGCTATCATCAGCGAGTGGCTTTGTGTTCTGCTATTCTTAGCAGTCTTTGGGCTCCGGTGATTTATTTTCCGCTCAATCGCTTGTGGGAAATGACCAGGAATTTAGAAAAATCTTAGTCAGTCATTAGTCATTAGTCATTAGTCATGAGTCATCAGTCATCAGTCATTCGTTAACAGTTAACAGTCAACAGTCAACAGTCAACAGTCAACAGTCAACAGTTAACTGTAGTCATTCTACTATTAGTTGTTGGCCGGAACCTAATAAGTGATGAACGGCAATAATCAAGTCGCTGAGAATTAAATTAGGCTGATGCTTTTGGAGTTGATAGCGGCTGCGAATTCCGCAGGTAACGGCAATTGTAGGTATTCCCAATGCTTTTCCTGCGAGGATGTCTGCTTCTGTATCTCCGATCATCCAAGCCGAACCCAGCGATGACTCAAATTCTTCTGCAACTTCAGCCAACAATTCAGTTTTTAAGGCTGTATAGTTGTGATAGGCGGCATCCACCATCTGACTTCCGCGAATGCTGGTAAACAGTCTGGCTAAACCGTAATTTTGTAACAGTTGAACGGCTTGATTTCTCGGCCGCAGGGTGACTAAAATCAGTCGCACGCCGCGGGAGTGCAGAAGTCCGATCGCCCATTGCACTCCTGGCTGGATACGATCTAAGTGCAACAAGTCTGGCTGATTGACAATTTGACTGACGCATCCGAGAAAAACGTGAATTTCTTCTCCCCACAAGCCGGAACTTTTGGCGATTTCAGCATCGGGCACTCGGTTTTGCTTCATCTGCCAAAACTGCTGTTTACTGAGGATTTGAAGGTTGAGGTTGATTCCCCGATCGAGATAAGCTGCTTGAGTGTCGGCCAATCCCTGTTGATAGGTGGCATAGTAGCGATCGGACACATCGACTATGGGCCCGTCTAAATCGCAAAATACCGTCATCAGGGGGGACGACTCAGCCTCTGAGGGTAGCTTGTACTGAAGGTTTTCGGAGTCTTGGGAGACGGCAGTTAACATAAAACGTTAAGTAAATCAATGGAGCTATACATTTCTTGACTGTAGCAAAAAATGTATAAGTTATAATACATAAATTTTAATGCTTTTATTAAAAAAACCTATTAATTTTTTGAGGATGGGGCTCAATAAGGGCGATCGAGCCTGCGCGTGGATAAATTCAAGGGAAAAAGTGATTTTTGTGGCTGTTAATATGTGCTTTAGCCATTAAAGTTTAGAATTAAGTTTTTAGTCTTCTGTAATTTACCCATGCTCAAACAAAGCGATTTTGTTAGGAATTCGGACACTAATCGAGTAGAGGTGCTGTCCGAAGCACTGCCTTACATTCAACACTTTGCCGGTCGCACCATTGTGGTCAAATATGGCGGTGCGGCGATGAAAGATAGTAATCTCAAAGACAAGGTGGTTCGGGATATTGTGCTGCTAGCTTGCGTGGGGATGCGTCCGGTTGTGGTTCACGGTGGCGGCCCGGAAATTAATATTTGGCTGGAAAAATTGGGCATTGAGCCGCAATTCAAGGATGGTTTGAGAGTGACTGATGCGGCAACAATGGAAGTTGTAGAAATGGTTTTGGTGGGGAAAGTAAATAAGGAAATTGTTTCGTTAATAAACCAAGCTGGCGGCAAAGCAGTGGGATTGTGCGGCAAGGATGCCAATCTGATTCAAGCTCGTCCAGATGGCCGCGAGGGAATTGGGTTTGTTGGTGAAGTCAGCGGCGTGAAAATCCAGATTTTGGAGTCTTTGGTGAACAGCGGTTATATTCCGGTGGTTTCGAGCGTGGCAGCAGATGAAAACGGTCAATCTTACAACATTAATGCTGACACGGTGGCTGGAGAAATCGCGGCTGGTTTGGGAGCAGAAAAGTTGATTTTGATGACTGATACGGCGGGAATTTTGGAGGATTATCACAAGCCAGATAGTCTGATTGCTAAGTTAGATATTCAAGAAGCAAGAGAGTTGGTTGAGTCGGGAGTTGTGTCTGGGGGAATGATTCCAAAGGTTAATTGTTGTGTGCGGAGTTTGGCTCAGGGTGTAAAGGGTGCTCACATTATTGACGGGCGAATTCCTCATGCTTTGCTGCAAGAAATATTTACGGATGCGGGGATTGGGTCGATGATTGTGGCTTCTGAGTTTAGCAGCGCGAACTTAAGGCCTAAGTAATGCCTATATCCTAGCGTGGGGAGGGCGGGTGCGTAAAATGGGTAAACTCGCTGCGATTGCGTATATCCTAACTAAACCTGCCCTTACAAACCTTAAGAGGGTACTTCTGGGAAATGACTTCAACTAATTCTAACCGTTGTTGGATTTCAGCTTTTATTAAACTATGATCAAACACTTTAGAGTTTTGGATTCTGTTGCGATTCTCAAGCCGATTTCAAATACGCGATTAGCGCTAGTGGAACCAGAATACGCATCTATTTCTAGTTTGCCAGTTGGACTTGTGGGAACTATTGTTGAAGTGTATGATACGGGAAAGGAATCTCAGTATTTAGTGGAGTTTGCTGATAGTCAAGGGAGTGAATATGCTATGGCTATGTTGAAAGCAGATGAAATTTTAGTTCTGCAATATGAACTTGCAGTTGCTTAGTAATGTGAGGAGAATAGAAGTTCGATAAGGGCGATTCCCTACGGGATATGTGCGCTTCACGCACTTTGGGACGGAAAGGACGATCGCCTTTTAGTTTTGTAATGAAATCCCGCCATCATTTAACGTGCAGTTTCCGCTTGAATTTCTCGAATAATAGTTGATATTTCTTCGGCTGACTCAAGGTGTCTAGCCAAAACTTGAGCAGTTTTGTCCAGCAAGCGTTCTGAAAAAACTTTAGCTAAGTCTTCCCGTAAGCCTTGCCCTATATAAAACTTAAGCAATGCTTCTACAGACATATCTCGATTTGCCGCTATTTTCTCAAGTGATTCTAAAGTATCTATTGGAATGTTTAGCGAGACTATTTCCGCTGTACGAGGGCGCAATTGCAATTTTATTTCTTCTTCAGAATTGTTCATATAATTTCCTTTCAGTGCGGGTAGCAGGACGGGAATAAATAATGCGTATTCGCAAGCTGCGTTCTACATAAACAACCAGTAATAGGCGTTGAGTGCGGGAGTAATCCAGGATAAAGTTACGCTGTTCGTCATTAGCCGTTGCATCTCCCTCCTAATAGAATGGATCGAAGAAAACTTCTGTGGCTTATTCAAAGCTAACGCCATGCTTTTTTACGTAAATCTGGAATTTGTTTGTGTCCCATTCCAACTCAACGCCTTGCAGTCTGTAGACTATATCCAGGCTTCGATATTAACATTATTTAAATAAGAGCGATCGCACTTTTTCAAAATCTGACAAATCGCGAGCATAATCAAGACAAGCATCGATCTGTTCTTTGAGTAGTTCGGGAAACTCGTCGATAATTTGTTCGACAGTATTATTTGATGCTAAATAACCTAAAATCAGACTAACGGGAATTCTAGTGGCTTTGATTCTTGGTTTACCTCGCAGTACGTCGGGGGTACTAACGATATGTTCTCTCCAGTTTACGGGCCTAACTTGTCCTTTCTCATCTGACAACTTATATTTTAACTTAGGGATGGCGATCGCCCTTGGAGATTGGGGATAAGAGAGGGGCGATCGCAGAACCGATCGATGAGAAAGAAAAAAAGGCGATTCCCTACGGGATAGCTTCGCACGCGCGTGCTGAATTTGTTGGTGTTAATATGAAAGAGGTTAAACATTACTGATTAAGAGCCTTTAACTAAGATGTCTAAGGAATCAGTCATCACAGAACATATCGAAATTACGCCTGGGGTACTTGGTGGTAAGCCACGCATTGCCGGCCATCGAATTGCTGTAGCACACATCGCCGAAATGTATCTGAAAATGGGAATTTCTGTAGAAGAAATCGCCGGCAAGTATGACTTACCACTTGCCTCAGTTCATGCTGCAATGACCTACTATTACGATCATCGAGAAGAAATTGATCGTCGCACGGCTGAAAGTCGAGCTATTGTGGAAGAATTAAAGCGCAATAGTCCACCATCTCCGTTACAAGAAAAATTGAGGGCAATTAGAGGTGAGTGAGAAAATTCGTTTTCATTTAGACGAACATATTGACTCTAACATTGCGCGCGGTTTGCGTCGTTACGGGATAGATGTTACAACAACAGTTGATGCAGGATTGCGTACTAAAAGCGATGAGTCACACCTGGCATTTATTCGAGAACAGCAGCGCGTGATAGTAACTCACGATGACGATTTTTTAATTATGGCAAGCGATACGACAGATTATCCGGGGATTGTCTATTGTCCTCCTAATTCTCGTTCTGTGGGCGAGATTATCCGTAGTTTGATGTTAATTTATGAAGTGTATGCGCCTGAAGAAATGATCGGGAGGATTGAATATATTTGACCTCATTGTAAGGCGATCGCACTTTGGGAAAAAAAGGGCGATTCCCTACGGGATAGCTCCGCTTCACGCACTAGAGAAAAGGAACAATTGCGTTACACCCAAAACATTAGGAAACTGCTTTGAGGTATTGCGTTACAGGCTTCAAATCAATGTCATCGTTGTCAGTCAGTATTTTAAATAAATCACGCGGGATGCCGGCTGCAATCAAAACTTCCAAATCGCGATCGAGCTTTGAGAAGTCTTCATAAAGACTTGCCTGACTTACGCAAGCTAAACAGGGTTTTCATTCTCCCGTAAACTCAATGCAGAAAGCGACGCCCATTGATAGAGTTTCAGTGCTACACTAAAATTAAAGCATTGTTCGGTGGCAATTGCGTAATACCCTACTTGCACTAGGAAAATATATGGTAACTACGCTCGAAATTGACAAAACTCTCCTTCAAGAAGCCCTTGATTTGAGTAACCATCCCACACCTACTACATTAATCGAAGCTGTTTTACGCGAGTACATTCAACGTCGCAAATAACTAAAAGTAATGGAATTGTTTGCTACTATTGACTACGATAATGAAAATTAGGTGATGTTAAAGTGTCATCAACAAAACCGAGTTTTAGGGTAAGTTATAATCAAGATCGATGTGTCCGGTTAATCTATCATGACTACACAATCTGCTTCGCGTTATGTCGCACGTCACCCTGAAATCTTGCAAGGGGAACCAATTATCGCAGGAACGAGAACTTCCGTTCGTGCGATCGTAGAATTGTGGCGTTTGGGTATTACTTCCGTAGGGTCGGGTTCTCAAAAAATCTTCAATTCCAATCTATAATCTAATTAAACCCGCCCTCTCGTCTGAATCTATAGGTCAGAAACCTGGTTTTTAGAGAATTTGAGTTTTCTACAGTGATTTTTTGAAAAAACCCGGTTTCTGGTAATTTTTTAAATCAATCTAAATCGTTTCAACTTGCCAATCTTCGGAACTTAATCCGACTCTTTCAATCACTTTTAAACAAAATGAATTAATATCTTCCGCAGATAAATTAACTTCAATAAATGCCCCGTTTTCTAGTTGTCTGGAATATCTTAAATTTTGATCATTCCAATTCACAAAACGAGGATAATCTTGAACTAATTCCTGAAACTTATCTTCATCTAAATCAGCAACAATATTTAGGGTAGTTTCCAACACATCACGCCAGGTTTTAACAGTATATTTTTTGCCATTTACAAACAAAACTTTCGGTTTTGTTCCCCTAACTATACCCTCAACTTTTTCTTGTCCCGATCCTTCCCCAAAGTAGGGCCATATTTTCAGGCAAATTTCGGCTAAATCTTCCGATCGCTGTTCAATATCTTCTCTATTCCAGGTTGTTTTTTCTTGAAAATACTGATTTAATTCCAGATGACTTTCTAGTAAAATCTCCCGCTTTTTGGGAAAAGGATGATTAGAAAGTTCGGGATTATATCCTGTTAAAGTTAAATTTCCCAGCGTATGTAATAAAAGTTCGTGAATTATTTCCCAATCTTCCCCTAAAGATTTTTCCCAATCTTTATTTAGCTTTTGGGGCATAATATGTTCAATTGAAAGATTATTGAAAGATACCCCTTCTTTATGACCGAATGATTGTTCGATTGATTCTAAAATTAGTCTAGCCTTTTCTGACTTCTTAACACCATAAAGTTCTACTTCTTGTAACATTGATTTAAACTTCTCGTCCTTGGGATAGTTTTTGCTACTAAGAGTTTCCTTTAATCCCACCATAAAATTTTGATCTATTTTTTGTTTAATTTGACTGTATAGAGAAGGAAACATTTTGTTTAGGGAGTTAGTGGGAAGGTTACAAACAAAACGCCGAATAATAAAATTTTCAAGAATCTTTAAGACTTCCACAAATTCATCAATTGAAAATTTACCTTCGCTGTAATCATCATAACAATTGAGTAGAAATGGATAGACTGTAGTTAATTCTAGTCGTTTGATCCGCATCAGCCAACTATTAATAGATTTATTGGTTTCCTGACTCGGATTAATTAGTTTATTGTAGTAATCAGCAAATTTAGCTAAATCTTCTAAAGATTCTAAAGCATTTTTGACATTAACCCTATCCTTTAATGTCAAATAAACTTGGTCGTTTTTAACTTCCCGACCATATTTCATTAAGTAATGACGAATAAACTCAGTCAAATTATCACCTAAAGCAGCTTGCATCGGTTCCCAATATTTGGCATAATTTTTATGCTGTTCTTCTTCATTAATCTTCATAAAAAAGTAGTTTCTAATTAAGTCAGCTTGACTTAATGGTTTTCCTTTAGCATTTAAACTTTCAAAAACTAAGTGCGGATTTTCGTCTTTGTCTAAAAGAATACTAACCAAGGAAAAACCGCTAATAATGGCTGTTTTAATCAAGCTCAATTCAATGTCTTTCTGACTTATTTTTTTGTCAAAGAAGTGATAACACTCATTAATTAAAGATGTTTCAAAATTTGGATCACCCTGATCGATAATGTGATGAAAACTCCCGCGATCTGCTTGAGTAGGTTGTAGTTTATATAGTTCTAAACCTGTTTCATAAGGATTAATTAGAATAGTATTATTAATTTGTTCTGCTAGTTTATTTGTTTCTTTTTGTTGTTTGGCGCGATCGCGGACAACAGCCAATAAAATCAAAATAGTTGTTAGTCTTTGTTGACCATCAATCAATAAATATTTAGAGACTCCTTCAGGTACAGAAATAGTTTGCAAGGTGACAATAGAACCCATAAAATGAGGTGTTATAGTTTCCTGTTCTGTCAAGTCTATTAGATCATTCCATAAATTTTCCCATTGTTGTTTTTCCCAGCTATAAGGACGTTGAAATAGCGGAACAAGATATTGTTGGGTTCCTTCTAGGATTTTTTGTAGTTTAGTTTCTGATGCTTTCATATTTTTTGAGGTATATTTCAAGTAAAGTTATTTAAGGCTTGATGTTAGTGGTTTACCACTAAGGCCATTTTTTCAGTCTTTTCTCGTCCGTTGGGTTAACGCAAGAAAACCCAATATTTTTTTCCATCACAATCTAATCAATATGGCAATTATACATGGAAGTTGGTGCATTACGCCGAATCAGGATTTCTTTCTTTGGGGAGAAACTTGGCGACGAGTCACGCCGGAAGTTCTGAATTCAGATGGGATCGCCCATTGATATATTTTCAGTGTTACACTAAAAATACAGCATTGTTCGGTGACAATTGCGTCATACCCTACTTGCATGAGGAAAATATATGGTAACTACGCTCGAAATTGACAAAACTCTTCTTCAAGAAGCCCTTGATTTGAGTAATCATCCAACACCTAATACATTAATTGAAGCGGCTTTACGCGAGTACATTCAACGTCGCGAGCAACTAAAAATATTGGAATTGCTCGGTACTATTGACTACGATGAAGATTATAACTACAAGCAACAGCGACAAACAAGCGAAAATTCGTTATTAAATTCAGGCGTAAAAAAATTAGACACGTTATTTCCTCGTGTTGAATCGGGACAAGTACAGAGACTTGCCGCGTGTTTTCTTGTATTAAATAAATGATTTCTTGTCAAAAACGATCGCGCCCATTACTGACTCTGAGTATTTCTACTCGGCGTTTCACCGCTTCAACAAACTCAACTAGGCCTGATGTATATAACAATACAGTAAGTAAAGCTAGCACACAACTAACAAACGTTAGCAAATTCGGTTATGCTATCGTTAGCCACATCTCAACACACCCGACAATGGTACCAAAGGAAGATTTATTTGCCGAAGCCGCGAAACACTGGGACTTAGAAAGACTTTACCAAGCTTTTGCAGAAGCTAAACGGCAAATCTCACCCCGATCGCGCAGGGGACTAACAGAAACAGAAAAACTCTACCTCCGAGGATTGCTTTCCGGTTGCAGTCCCGCCGAAATCGCCCGCCAACTGTTTCAGAGTTCCAAAAGTGCAGAGGTTTATTTATGTAAGACTTTATACCAATATGTTAAAAAACTCGCAGATGTACCTAACGAACCTGTAGGAAATTGGCGCAATATTTGCGATCGGCTACAGGAAGCCGGATATAAAACTCAGTCTTCTCCTGAATTTAAAATAAATAACTCTGTACCTACAGAAGCATTAGTAAAAATAGTTAATATAGGTTTTAAAGAAAGTACAGTATCAATTGATATTAACATTCGACTAGAATTCCCCTCAACTTCAGAAACTCAGAAAAAAGAAGACTTGGATAAAAACGATTAGATGGCCGATCGCACTTGGGGACACAAAGGGATCTCGCCCCTCCACCGAGAGGCCAAAATGTTAATAATCTTATAGCTGATAGTTTGAGAAGGAACTTTTTGATAAAATATCAAAATTAAAACTGCCTCACCCGCTTCGATTTTACCTAAAACAATCAAATTAATCAAATTTATGTCTCGATTAAGTATCAGATCGAACAAAAAAGCTCTGGGCTTTGTGCTGGGTTTATTAATTTTTGTCATTTTTATTCCCGGATGTTGGGCTTTAACAACTAATATTGCTCCCACAGCAGCACGGCAAGTAGATAACAAAGTAGCTGTGCGGGCAGATGTACAAAATACATCAAATTCTCGCTCTTCTTTAGGAATTGGGCTTAGTGGTATTGCTGACTACTCCACACAATTACCCTTTTTAGATGCTTTCAAATCTTCTAGAAAATGGATAACTCAATGCGTCAGCGGACAACCAAACTGTAAAGGTGAATGGGATACAGAGGAGTATAATCTTTTAAACCTTGATGAAAATGGGTGGGTGAAGTCTCTGCCATCGCCCGAAGATGCTCCTAAATATACTAGGGTAAGTACCCTATTACTTAGGGAAATCCCCAATCGCTATCCTTCAGGGCAATATATTGTTAGTTATGAGGGTGAAGGTGCGATCGAATATAGCTTTGATGCCAAAAAAGATGAGGCTGCGTCGAAACCTGGGAGGGATATTATTAATGTAGATGCCACGCAAGGCGGAGGCATCATGATTATAATTACTGCTACAGATCCCAAGAAAACAGGGAACTATATCCGCAATATTAAAGTTGTTCACTCCCAAGATGAACAGCTTTATCAAAGTGGTGAAATATTTAACCCGCTGTTTATAGACAAGATTAAAAAATTTAGAGTTTTGCGTTTTATGGACTGGATGGCGACAAATAGTTCAGAACAAAAAGAATGGTCAAACCGACCTAAACCAGAGAGTGTATCCTATTCTTACCGAGGAAATGTTCCCATAGAAGTTATGGTGAATTTATCTAACAAAGTCCAAGAAGAACCCTGGTTTAATATGCCGCATCAGGCTACGGATGAATATATGACTAACTTTGCTAAAATGGTAAAAGATAGTTTAGATCCAAAGCTAAAAGTTAATGTAGAGTATTCTAATGAGGTTTGGAATTGGTCATTTCCACAATCGCATTATGCTTTGAAACAAGGTAAAGCTAAGTGGGGAGATAAAGGCGATGCTTTTATGCAATGGCACGGAATGCGTACTGCTCAAATGTGCGATATCTGGAAAGGCGTTTTTGGGGAGCAAAAAAATCGAGTTGTCTGCGTGTTGGGGACTCAAAGAGCCTGGAGAGAGTTAGGAAATTATGCTTTAGATTGTCCCTATTGGGTAGCAGAGGGCAATAAACCTTGTTATCAACATGGCATTGATGCCGTAGCCATAGCTGGATATTTTAGCGGAAACTTGGGCGGGAAAGAAAGTGTTAGCACTGTAGAGTCTTGGTTGAATGACGCAGATGGTGGCTTTGGCAAAGCTTTTAAGCAATTAAAAGAGGGCGGGTTACTTGCTGGATTCAAAGATAGTTTGCCAGATGTTGATAATGATTTTAAGTATTACTTAGATGTGGCTCAAAAAAAAGGTCTCAAGTTATTTGTTTACGAGGGCGGTCAACATATTGTAGGTACGGGCGGAGTGGAGAATAACGAAAAACTGACCAAGTTTTTTATGGAATTAAATAGACGCCCAGAAATGTATGATATGTACACCCAATTACTGAATAGTTGGAAACAAGCTGGAGGCAGTCTTTTCATGCACTTTGTGGATGTGGGTAGATTTAGTAAGTGGGGAAGTTGGGGGGCTTTGGAATATGTGGAACAAAAGGGTTCGCCTAAGTATGATGCTTTGATGGATTTTATTGATAAGAATCCTTGCTGGTGGGATGGGTGTGCTGTTGAGGGATGATCGGGAATTGGGTGCAATCAAGAATCCTTCGACACTTCCTCAAACTCTTCAGCATCCCCCGGTAAACCAGAACCCTCGCTACCCCTGAACCTGGGCGATTCGCCATTAGTCGCACCCGCACCGTAAACCCCAGAATACCTATCCTCCAAACCCGAATCCCTCAGCGAAATCGCACTTCTTTGACTGGGCGACAATCGATCGGTCGATCGACCCCTTCCCGCAGAAATCGGCGGCTTCCGAGTTAAAGTTTTCCAAGCAGCCATAACCCCAGTCACCACGCTGCGAGTTGTTACCTGCACGTTTTGCGCCTGCTTTTTGGCGCTACCAATACTTCGATCGACCTGTTTGACAACCTCGCCCGCACTTTGTACTCCCTCGCTGACATCATCCGTCAACTCGCTAATTTCCAGCCCCGTCAACCGAATCGCCTCCAAAGTGGGCGGAAACTCGCGAGAAAGCGTGTCAGCGAGCTTTTCCACGCTGCGGGCCGCCCTGGCCAGCGCTTGCACCGCAGGTATTAAAGTCACTAAAACAGCAGTCAGGCTAACTGCCACTAGCAAAATCGAAAGTCCTAGCCAGAATATGGGATCACTCACTTGAATCTCGGATTTGGGGTTTGGGATTTCATGTCATTTAGCGGATGGGAGGCCGCGACGGGGGACTCACTTCAGTTTCAGCTTCCGACAGGGTTTGGCGTTCCCGCTGAGTCGCTTCCAAACCTGCCGCGATCGCCTCTTTGAGTCTAATCAAAGTTTCGTCCCAATTTCGGATTGCAGTTTCAGAAAGTCGATCGGCCTGCAACTGCACGCTAGTCGATAAATCTTCCGCCAACTCCGGCAAAGCATCGGCCGATTTTTTCAATATCTGCCGCGTCTCCTTGCCCGGTCGCGGTGCCATCAGCAAGCCAGTCACGGCCCCGATCGCAGAACCCACAAGCAAACCGCCAATAAAGAATCCTGAACGTTTAGTTGACATTTTTATAACTTCTCTCCATACACCAATTTTAGGGGCGTTTGCCCGATCGCAGCCCTTTACAAAGGTAGAAATATTGTTGAAAATCCTACGGAGTCAGCACGGGCGGCAGTTTTAGGATAGCTTACCTCAAACGTCGATCGCGCCTGGGCCAAAGCATCCGTCCCAAACCCAGCAATCCCAAAAGTTGCTGAACCTGTTGCAGTTGCAATTCTAGTTGTTGATAACGTCGTCGCAGTTGGCGGGTACCTTGCTGCCTTTTACCAAGGAAATCCGGCGACATACTGAGGACATTGCTGCTACAGCGTTCGATTGCTGCGATCCGAAGTTCCAAACGTGCGATCGTCCGCCTGATTTTCCACACTCTCGCAGCTATATAAAAACAGACCAGAGATATCATTAAATTGATAATTACAACAGCCGTCAGCATTTCTTACCTATTTTTAACTAATAACATATTCCGCGTTTTGTGGCGGAATTCTAGCCCAATGTTGTAGTGTTCATCAGTGTCAAATCAAGTCTGAAGCCTGAGAAATCCAGCTTTCATGCAAGGCATTATCCCCCTAAATCCCCCTTAAGAAGGGGGACTTTGATAACTTCTTGTCCCCCCCTTAAGAAGGGGGGCTAGGGGGGATCATGCCTTAATCGTCACACAGCAAATCTGCAATACGTTTGACATTAAATTGACACCAACGAACATGATTATGTCCCTATCCATCAATCGGGATCAAGTTTTAAGCCTGAGACATAGCAGGCAAACAAACCTTAGTACCGCCCAAACCGCAATAACCGTTCGGGTTTTTAGCAAGATACTGCTGATGATAGCTTTCTGCGTGATAAAACTCAGGAGCATCAATAATTTCAGTAGTAATCTTGCCGTAACCGGCCGCCGTCAAAGCCTGCTGGTAAGCATCGCGCGAAGATTCAGCTAGCTGCATTTGGCTGGCTGAATACGTGTAAATGCCCGATCGATACTGAGTACCCGAATCATTGCCCTGACGCATTCCTTGAGTAGGATTGTGACTTTCCCAAAAAACTTTGAGCAGCGTTTCGTAACTAATTACTTTCGGATCGAACACAACCAGAACTACTTCATTATGTCCCGTCATCCCGCTGCAAACTTCGTTGTAAGTAGGATTCGGAGTAATCCCGGCCGCGTAGCCAACAGCCGTCGAAAAAACTCCATTTTGCTGCCAAAATTTGCGTTCCGCTCCCCAAAAACAGCCGAGGCCAAACAAGGCAGTCTCCATGCCGTTTGGAAAGGGAGGTTTGAGCGGATTGCCGTTAACAAAGTGAGTTGTCGGTACCGACATCGACTCTGCCCGTCCCGGTAATGCCTCTTGAGGAGAGGGCAGGCTTGACTTTTTGCCAAATCCAAATAGCACCATAAGTTTGTGAGGGGATCTCTGATAAACGTCTTTACCTTACTTAATAATATCAGATGTATACTGAAAATACTGGCCATCTTAAAGGTAGAAGGTAAAAGCCAGAAGACAGATGTTTGTTACGGAAGATTTTTGGTGATACTGCTCACTGCCAAGGCAGTTTTGAATCACATTAGGCAGTGTTCTATGTCACCCAAGCATACCTAAAATATCACCTATTGTTGAGGTATAAATCACGCTGATTTTAGGCAAAACAGCCGATTATTAAAGGTATGGTGTTGTAGTAGTTATTCAATACCATTTATTGGGAGTGTGTAGAAATGGCCGCTAAACCTTGCAGTCAACCTTTAAAATCTAATCCGTTTATTACTTACCGCGACCCAATTACAGGCAAGTGGATTGTGGTAAATCAGACTTTGCCCCAAGCAGCAGAACAAGCACAGCTAGCAGCCGCTTGAGTTTTCATATTAATTTTATACCTGAAAAATCAACTATAATTTCAGATTGCGTAGGGGCGGGTTTTACCAACCATCTATGTCGGAAACGAATAATCTGACAAACCCGCCCTCACAAGGCGAACAATCCAAATGTACATTTTTTCGATTCGTTCACAGACAGCGTTGATGTAGATTATTCGTTGTGTGGGGGCGGGTTTATCTAGATTGTTGGTAGTCATTAAATAGTCGTAAGGTTCTTAGGTTGCACCCTACATAAGTAGCACCATACTTTTAAACATTCCTCATCTCTGTTTGCAGTTACAAATACCGATAGAGGCTCCAAGAACCCTGATTCAACTCGATCGGGCTGGTGCTCATGTGACCAGCGCACGCTCGGTAGCCTGATAACTTGATTCCGGTTTGTCAACCAGCCCATAGCCCCGAACAAGGGTTCCATTGAACGGGTGTGGCAATTTATCCAACAACAATTCCAGGGATAAGTGTTTCTGACACTTGTGGAATTGCATGAACGACTTAATCTTTTTCTGCAACAAATCACACCTGAACTGTCGCAGTTCGCTATCTTCTTACACTTTCATTTTTGAAGCTTTATTCTATGCAGCTTCATATTAAATTGGTATCAGAACTGTACATGACGTAAACCTCTAAAGTTGCTAATTTAGTCGGGTCATAAAATATCTAAAATTGATTGTGCTTTGCGATTTGTGAACTTGCAAGGAGGAACCAGCTATCTTGTAGACTCGCGGGAAATCAGGCAAGTTAAGCAACAGCGGCAACAAATAACCCGAAGCGGGGTGAAGTTTTATGTAATTGAGCCAATATGTAACTAGAGTTCCTTCGCAGCTTCCCGACTGAAATGGATATTGCAAAACTAGATACTTGGTATTCTCCTTCTCAACGCCGCACGGCTGTTTCGCTGTTGATGAAACGAGTAGGCGTAACCCGCACTAGGGCTGAATGCTTTATCAGGCTTTGGGTTTACTTATCGGTGAAACAGCTTCAGGAAAGCCAACCCCGTCTCAAACCACCGCTGGCGAAACTGGAAGTACCCGCAACAGAAGTGCAGTGCACTCACCGGGAAGCCGCCGAACTATTTTACTGCGATTCCGATCGCGGGAGCGATCGCGCCGCCGGAATGATGTTAGATAAATTAGCAGCACTCGGATTAATCGCAAAACACTTTGACGGTAACACTACGGCAATTCAAATTCAACCAGTTTCAGAAATTTTAGAAACCGCCGAACCTCAAAAGCCTGTACAACTCCAATTAGATGATTTCAACCCTCGGTGCGACGCGATTCCCGTTGCCAATTTATTAGCCACCAATTACAACTGGATGAACCGCAACACTAACACTGTTCCCCACAAAATTGCTAAAATACTCCGGCTTTTTGCCAGTCACTACTCAAAAGGAATGCGAGTTTTGCGCCGCTCAGATAATCTCAATCCAGTCGGGTTTTACTTACTTTATCCCACAGCTAGCGAATCAGAAGTAAATTTTTTTAATGCTGCTAGTAAAGGGCTTCATTTAAGTTCTATTTCCGATATCGATCCTTTCAAGATGGCGCTACCAGGAGATATAAATTGCCAGTCAGTATTTGTCCGCAGTTGGATGATCGATCCGCAGTATTTGTCAGAATACCGCATTGCTTTTCTCGAAGACGCACAAAAAGTCTTAGGCGAAATGCAAACAGATTTTCCAAATCTTTGCGACTTGTACACCCTGATGATTCACCCCATGTACGAAAAACAGTCCCTGGCTTTGGGATTTCATAAGACTAGCAGTGATAGTCAGTTATCTGTTTACTGGATGTATCTAGCATTGGATAGATTTTTAGCATTAAATATCAAAGAAGCGTTGCTCAAACTGTAATAGACATCTGGTAAATAGCCCATCAATGGCAGGCAGGATGCCTACACCACAATAGTTCTACTCGTTACCAGGCTCTTCCTGGTAACGCAGATCCAGAGGCTCTGCCTCCAATTTTCGCAAGCAAGCGAGGCAGAGCCTCTCGACATCGGTTCCCAGGCAGAGCCTGGGGAACCAGTTAATCGCCGAATCATCTTGTCTATAAAACTTCCCGCCCCAAATAGGGTTGTAAGGCTTCCGGCACTTTTAAAGTTCCGTCTGGCTGCTGGTAATTCTCCAAAATTGCCGCCATTGTCCGGCCCACAGCTAAACCGGAACCGTTCAGCGCGTGAACGAATTGAGTGCCTTTTTTACCCGCTTCTTTAAAGCGAATATTTGCCCGCCGCGCCTGAAAATCTGCGACGTTGGAACAACTGGAAATCTCGCGGTATTTGCCCGCAGATGGCAGCCACACCTCTAAATCGTAGGTTTTGGCGGCCGCGAAACCTAAGTCGCCGGTACACAGTGCGATCGCCCGATAAGGCAATTTCAGCGCCTGCAAAACTCCCTCAGCATCCTGCACTAACTTTTCGTGCTCTGCCTCGGAGGTACTCGGATGCACAAGTTTTACCAATTCAACTTTATTAAATTGGTGCAATCGAATTAATCCCCGCGTATCTTTGCCGTAACTGCCAGCTTCGCGGCGAAAGCACGGAGTATAAGAACAGTGATAAATTGGCAACTGTTCTGCTGTTAATATTTCACCTCTGTACAAATTGACCACCGGAACTTCGGAAGTAGGAATCAGCCACAAATCATCTTGGTCGCACTTGAAACTTTCTTCAGCAAATTTGGGTAATTGACCCGTAGCTGTGAGGGATTCAGTATTAACTAAAAATGGGGGAATTACTTCTACATAACCTGCTTTTGTGTGGCGGTCTAGCATAAATTGAATTATCGCTCTTTCCAGGGCTGCCCCGGCTCCCATTAAGCTGACAAAGCGGGGCTGAGCGATTTTTACTGCCCGTTCAAAGTTGATAATTCCTAATTTTTCGCCGATTTCCCAGTGCGGTAAAATACCGGAATTTTGGGGAATGTATTCGTCTCCCCAGCGCCGGATTTCTACGTTTTCCTCTTCATTTTTGCCGATCGGCGTTGACTTGTCGGGCAAGTTCGGCAGCGGCAATAATAGAGCTTCTATTTGAGCTTTTAGGTCTTTTTCCTGTGCTTGCAGTTCGTTCGACTCGGTGCCGACTGCGTTGCCTTCTGCTTGGAGTTCCTGAACTTCGGGAGATTCGAGGGGTAAACCCGATTTTCTTTTTTGACCGATGAGTTTGGCAATTTCGTTGCTGCGGGCTTGCAGTTGCGATCGCTTCCCTTCCAACTCCCGCTGCTGTTTGTCTAACTGCACGATCGGCTCGATTTCATAGTTGCCTCCGCGCAGGTTGAGGCTTTCTTGTACGGCTTGCGGGTTTTCTCGGATTAATTTGAGGTCTAGCACAGATTTATTCTAAATCTTATATGTTAGATCGGCTGGGACAGAACGAGATGATACAGAAGCTTTGTCAATGATTGGCGCATTCAATCATAACTTATTCTGATCTAAAATAACCGTTGGGTATCACCCATGAAGGGTGACACCCCACAAATGTCTGCTATACTTGCAAATATTAGTAGATGCACCCTGATAATTTTCTACCCCAGCCAGCAATGGCCGGGTTTTTTTTTGGCATGGAATTTAAGTCCTGGACGCACTATCAGTCTAAAAAACCCGGTTTCTCGCGATTGTCGTCTCAAATCCGGCAATTACGTTAAGAAACCGGGTTTTTGCGTCCCGGACTAGGTGAGTAAGTCCTAAAATATCTTTTCGGTTAAAAGTTAAAGCCAGTGCGAACCAACCAAACCCATTGAGTGTCGTTGCGGCTGTCATTCTCAGGATTAACAACGGCCCAAACACCAGGGGTGATCGAAATGTTGTCGTTGACCTGAAAGCGATAGAACGCTTCAATGTGATAGGAAGTATCTCGCTCGCGGCGCACATTACTGCTCGTCACGCGACCTGGCAAACCCACCAAAATCCCCGGTAGGTTGCCTTCACCTCCAACATCTGGGAAACTTATCCCGATCGCTGCATACACAATATCAGCGCGATCGTCGCCGTCAACATTCAACAAAACCACGCCACCTCTACCATCAGAAACGCTGCTAACACCAGAATTTTCTGCATTGGCGCGAGTATAAACGCCCCAACCGTGAACTTGGAAGCGGGGAGCAAGGCGGTAGAATCCTTGTACGGCTACAGAATCGCTGGATGTAGCAATATTGTCCCCAAACGGTCGCGCTGCCAGAAAACTGCCCGTACCGCCTGTGAGGTCGGCTTTACCGCTGGGTGCAAAGGTACGAGAATAGGCTACGCCAATTGCTCCGC
Source organism: Microcoleus sp. BR0-C5 (assembly GCF_036705045.1). Taxonomy (NCBI): domain Bacteria; kingdom Bacillati; phylum Cyanobacteriota; class Cyanophyceae; order Oscillatoriales; family Microcoleaceae; genus Microcoleus; species Microcoleus sp. BR0-C5. The sequence continues at coordinate 87,480 of NZ_JAUBTR010000010.1, read as the reverse complement.
GATCGCCCCGGTAGGCAAGCTGAACCAGAGCGTTGTAGGAACCGTTGAATAAACCGTTACTTTGCTGCGAGAGATTGGGATTTCCTGCTATATAGCCTACAGTCAGGGTGAGGTTTTTGACGATCGTCCAGTTGACAGCCGCACCCCCACCTCCCCGGCGGTAGAGGGGACTGTATTGTCCGAACTTCGAGGGAATTCCCTCACTATCGCTAGCGATGGTTGGAGGAGTCAGCAAATCGGTAATATCGGAATACCCAACACCTGTCGGGCCCACGGTCAGCGAGAGATTAGAGGTCAGCGGGGTGACATACAATACGTGAGGGACGGTGATTGTGTTATCGACATTGCCATCAAAGTTCAAGGCCGTCATATTTGTACCCGTATTGTCGGCAATCCTGCCCAAGTTGCCGAATTCCAAACGGGTTCTCAGCATATCGCGACCGGTGAAACTGGTTTCAAAATTTAATCGCCCCCGGTTGGCCATAATAGTGTTGGTGCGATCGCGCGAATCCCCAACACTGTTACCGGAGGTATCTGTTACCACCACGATAATTTCCGCATTCAGCTTCGTCGTAGTCGAGAACTGATTCGCTTCTAGTTCGGCTGTGCGTGCATCGAGAGCATCGACTCGACCCCGCAACACCGATAATTCAGTTGCAAATTCTGCTTGCAGCTTTTGGACGATCGCTAAATCTTCCCGAGTAATCAGGTTGGTTGTTCCTGTGGCAATTAGTTCGCTGACTCGATCGAGACAGCTATTCAATCCTGCTGCAAATTCGTACCGCGTCATGGCGCGGTTTCCTCTGTAGGTGCCGTCAGGATAACCGGCAATACAGCCGTAGCGTTCTACTAAAGATTGCAGCGCCTGAAACGCCCAGTCAGTAGGTTTTACATCCGAGAGTTGAGATACAGAATTTACCTGCGCGAAGGGGTCTTCTGCCAAGGGATTTAACGGTTCAGGAGCAACTGAGCTATCAGTTGGTGCAGCAAAACTTGGGAATGATGTTAGTAGAAATACACCAGGTGTTCCCAGTATAAAAGCAGTAATTAGGTGAAAAAAATGCTGGATTTGCATAGGAAAAAGCTCCGGATCAGGAACCGATACACCGAATTAGCAATACCTTTACGCAGCACTTGAACCTGTGCGAACTTTGTCAATCGTCACTGCAATAATTATCACCAGACCTTTGACAACTAACTGCCAGAAGAAAGACACATTCATGAGAGTTAGTCCATTGTTGAGCAGGGCAATAATTAAAGCCCCGAGCAAAGTACCCCAAATAGTGCCAATTCCACCTGTGAAACTCGTTCCTCCCAAAATTACAGCAGCGATCGCATCTAATTCGTAGCCTTGCCCCAACATCCCCGTCGCACTGTAGAGGCGCGAGGCGCTCATAATTCCACCTAAACCAGAAAGCAACCCACTCACGCCATAGACAAATAACAGCACCCGACTCACCTTAATACCTGTCAATCGTGCGGCCCGGATGTTACCTCCCACGGCGTAAATATGTCTCCCCAGAACAGTCCGCCGCAAGACAAACCAACTTGCTAAAACTGCGAGAAAAGCGATAATAACTAACCAGGGAATAGGGCCAACATAGCTGTTACCTATCCAAGCGAAATTCAGATTTCTATTGATAACTGTAGTGCCGTTAGCTACTAAATAAGCAACTCCCCGCAAAGCAGTGTAAGAACCAAGAGTTACAATGAACGGAGGCAAACCTAAATAGGCAATTAGCGAGCCGTTAAGCAATCCCAAGCAGACTCCCGCTATTAACGCGGCGGGTACGGCAAACCAACCGAGACCTGGAACTAAGGAAACCAGCACCCCGACAACTGCCGTCACGCCCAAAATTGACCCAACAGAAAGGTCAATCCCGCCCGTCAAAATCACAAAAGTCATGCCGGTAGCAAGGACAATATTGATCGATGCTTGCCGAATGACATTGATCAAATTTCCTAATGAAAGAAAGTTAGGCGTTACCAGGGAAAAAATTATACAGATCCCAACCAAAATCGGCAGGATGCCGGCCACTTGGATAAAATTTCTCCAAGCTTGAGCTTTACTGGCTTTTTGGCGATCGCTTGATTGATTTCTGGTGCTTTTTACTTCTGTTTGACTCATGATTTTTTTACCTCTGTTGCCCCGGTGGCATAAGCCATAATGTTCTCTTGCGTAATTTTTTCCCCAGTCGATCCGCCTACTTCACCGACGAGGCTTCCTGCTCGCATTACTAAGACGCGATCGCTCATTCCCACAATTTCCGGCAGTTCGCTGGAAATCATTAAAATACCTACACCCTTGGCTGCCAAATCGCTAATAATTCGATAAATTTCGCTTTTTGCGCCAATGTCAACTCCTCGCGTTGGTTCATCTAACAAAAGTACCTTTGGGTTGATAGCCAACCAACGCGCTAGCAGCAACTTCTGCTGGTTCCCCCCAGAAAGATCCATTGCCCTGATGCTCGGACTTGCAAGGCGAATCTGCAAATTATTAATAGCATCATTGACAATTTTCAACAGAAAATTTGAGTTAATAATGCCAGCTTTTGCTTCTCGATCGAGGACATTCATGGTGATATTTTCACCCGAAGTTGCCTCCAGAAATAGTCCGAGAGCCTTGCGATCTTCGGGCACGTAAGCAATTCCGGCGGCCATTGCTTCATTGGGTGTTGAGACATTGAGAGGATGATTTTCGAGTTTGATTTCACCGCTTGTCTTTCGATCGGCACCAAAAATCAGGCGGGCAAGTTCTGTTCTGCCAGCGCCAACTAAACCCGCTAAACCAAGAATTTCGCCCGCATGAAGTTGAAAAGTGGCAGGCTTTACTTTGCGGCCGTCGCTTAAATTTGTTACCTCAAGAACAACAGCACCCCGTGTTATTTGATGCTTGTTTTCGTACAAATCCTGTAAAGAACGACCCACCATCATTTCCACCAAGCGATTGGCAGAAATTTCGTGCTTTTCAAGAGAGCCAATATACCCGCCATCTCGGATGACGCTCACGCGATCGGCAAGGGCATAAATCTCTTCCATCCGGTGGCTGATATAAATAATAGCAATGCCCTCATTCCGCAAGCGGCGAACCACTTCAAAAAGCTTATCTGTTTCGCGGTCAGAAAGCGCAGCAGTCGGCTCGTCCATCACTAAAATTCTGCTTTTATCTTTGAGCGCCCTAGCTATTTCCACTTGCTGCTGTTCTGCAATTGAAAGTGTGGAAACCAGGTCTCCAGCATCAAAACTTGCGTCGAGGTTTGTTAATACCTCAGCGGCCCTACGTCGCATTTCATCTTGGTCTAAAAATGTACCTCCTTTCTTCAGCTCGCTGCCCATAAAAATGTTTTCAGCAACTGTCAAATTGGGGGCGAGATTGAGTTCTTGATAAATAATGGCTATCCCTAAATCTCTGGCTTGACCGGGGTCTGTCATCTTAACAGCTTGACCTTCAATTCTGATTTCGCCTGCATCAGCTATGTAGGCTCCCGCCAGAATTTTCATCAGCGTACTTTTGCCCGCACCGTTTTCCCCCATGAGGGCGTGGACTTCGCCTGGGTAAACGGTGATATTTACATCGTGCAAGGCTGTAAAACCGTGAAAGGTTTTTGTAATACCTTGCATTTCTAGTACGGGCTTAGTTTTAATTGAATCTTGAGTGCTATTTACCATCGTAAATACCGTAGGGAAATCTGCTTGACTATTAAACTTAGATCCCCCCTAGCCCCCCTTCTTAAGGGGGGGATAAGATTCTTTTCAAAGTCCCCCTTCTTAAGGGGGATTTAGGGGGATCTAGACTCGGTGAAAAACGGGATTACTCCAGGGTTTTAGTCTTAAGTTGACACTAATGGTCACTCGCTTGTCCAGCCTTTATGTTGATTGACGTTTTCGCGAGTAATCAACGCGACTGGAATCAGAATGTTTGGATTGGCTGGCTTTTTTCCTTTCCGAATGTCGTTCCCGACTTCAACGGCTTTGGCTGCCATGCGAAATGGATCTTGAGCTGCTGTAGCCACAAATAAACTGTTGTTCTGCTTGAGTGCATCTAAAGCTTCAGGTGCACCATCGACTCCCACAATAAAGAACTCGCTCCTTTGTGCCTGTTTGGCTGCTAATTCTGCACCAATGGCACAGGGGTCATTAATTGCAAAAACAGCATCAATTTTTGGGAAGGAAGTAAGCAAATCGCTCATCACTCTCAACCCGCCATCGCGGCTACCTTCTGCGTTCTGATCTTTGGAAAGAACTTTGAGATCGGGATATTTGGAGAAGACACTCTGGCACCCCTGAACTCGCTCGACCACTGAAGCGACGGGAGGCCCGTTGATAATCACAACGCTGCCTTTTCCTTGCAAGCGATCGGCTATATATTGACAGCTTACTTCGCCAGCTTGCACGTTATTTGAAGTAACTGTGGCATCAACGCCTCCCTCGGCGGCTGTATCAACTGCAATTATCGGAATTCCGGCTTGCTTGGCTTTTTCGACAGCCGGGGCAATGCCTTTGGTGTCAGCAGCATTGAGTACAATCATGCTGACATTAGAGGCAATAAAGTTTTCGATTTGATTAAATTGCTGATTTAAATCGTCGCCGCTGGAAACGAGAGTTGTCCTCACGTTTGCACCGCCGATTTTCTTGGCTGCGGCCTCAGCGCCCTTGCCAACTTGTACGAAGAATGGATTGCCGAGGTCACGGACTGCTACAGCAACTGATGAAAGTTCGGAGTTGCTTTTTTGCGTGCTGTTTTGAGCGTTCTGGGAAGCTGCGGTGCAACTTGCCAGAGTGCTGCTGACTAGACTAAAAAGACTGAGTGCGATCGTTACTCGTTTCACCTCAAACTCCAATGAATTCTCGTTTGGAGAGAGTCGCTCGTAAATATGACGTTGCCAACCTAACATTAGCTTTTGTTAGGTTTAAGCTCGAATACCTAATGTTTTAGGTGAGCGGCTTTTCTTTGTACATGATTGTACGAGATCGTGTTTATTTTCTGCTCGTAAAACTTTCTCGCTCGGCTCGCTATACTACTTTGGGTAACGGAAAAGATATCAAGATTCAATCTCTCTCCTTGATGCCCAAAAAAATCAACGATTGGGATTATTTTAAATGCTTTGTGAGCATTATTTTTTTATGTATGAGAAAGTTTTAAGAGATTATTTTCGACAAAATCTTTCAGAAATTGCTTTTAAAACCTGGCCGAGTCATATTGAATTTAACTCTCTATGTTGCTGATGATAACAGTTCAATACTGGCTCGATATCTATCTTTGGATAGACCATACTTTTACCAAAAACTAAAGAGACGATCTCCTCGATCGACATCGCTCTGGTAATCCTCAGTCTGGTCGGATGCCCCCCACGAACTCAATAAATGTTAAATTTTGCTTGGGGTAGGATATTGTAAAAAATCATTAAGTTTACAGTTAATAACGGTAGATCATAGTAAACTGAAAGCAAAGCTTCGCGCTCACCCATGCCGCTAGTTAAAAAGCCCTAGTTAAAAAGCAGATAGTCGCTCAAAGCCAAAGGTGAGAGTAGATAAGTCGAATATTGGGCTGTAAAACCTGCAACTACAGTGATCTTGACATGGTTTAAAAGCTCTGGACAATGGCGATCGCCCTTTTTGGCAAAATCACTATACTGCAATAATTGTCTGGGCGGTCAATGCCTAAATCTGAGATGCGATCGACAAATCACCTATTCTGTTTCCTAGAAATATTTGCCAGCGAAGGCGGCATTCAATCCTACGTTAAAGACTTTTTCAAAGCTTACGTGTCAATAACCGCAAGGACAAACTCGCCGTCGCAAGCTGAAGTTTTACTATTGCGAGATTCCCCAGACTGCAACAATCCTTACGAGTCAAAAAATCTGAAATTTTATTACCTCAAAACCGATAATCCCGGTTTGGGTCGTCTTAAGTTTGCTACAATATTACTAACTCGGTTGCTGCAAAAACGACCGGAACGGGTTTTTTGCGGTCACATCAAACTCGCACCGCTGATTCAAATTCTGTGCCAACCCTTGGGAATTCCCTACACAATTTTAACTTACGGCAAGGAAGTGTGGGAACCGCTGGGGCCCAAATATCAAACAGCAATCAGACAAGCTGACAGTATTTGGACTATTAGCAGGTACACGCGCGATTCCCTACGGGATAGCTTCGCCGCGCGTACTTGCGAAATTAACAACTTAAATCCCGAAAAATTCCACATAGTACCTTGTACTGTAGATGAAAATATATTTACCACTGGGCCGAAGCCACAGGATTTATTAGAGCAGTACAATTTGGTTGGTGCTAAAATATTGATGACTGTAGCCAGATTGCGATCGACAGATAGTTACAAAGGCGTTGATGTCACAATTCAAGCTTTGCCGCAAATAGCCAAAACTTTTCCGAATGTGAAATACTTAGTTATTGGACGCGGAGACGATCGATCTAGATTAGCCAAACTGGCTGATGATTTGGGAGTTACCGAAAGAGTAATATTTGCGGGTTTTGTGCCGACAGAAAATTTAGCAGCCCATTACCAGTTAGCCGATGCTTATGTAATGCCCTCCCAGGAAGGGTTCGGTATAGTTTATTTGGAAGCGCTGGCTTGCGGAGTACCCGTGCTGGCGGGAGACGCGGACGGGTCAGCCGATCCGCTGCAAGATGGTAAACTGGGATGGCGAGTTCCCCACCGAGATTCAGCAGCAGTAGCGGTTGCTTGTGTGGAAATGCTGCGAGGAGAGGATAAAAGGTGCGATCGCCGCTGGTTGAGGGAACAAACCCTCGCAAGATTTAGTTTTGAATCCCTTTGTCAATCCTTACTAGGAATTTTTCAACCCTCTGACTCAGATAAACTTATGCCGTAGAGAGCGGTTTCTGGGTGTACAATGGGAAAATTAACTCGATCGACCGCCTGAATTTCTGAGTAGGATAGAGTTATGCCTACCTGCAAAGACACCCAAGGAGACCACCGTGAACCAAGGCACCCCCAAAATTTCTTTAAAGCTACCCCGTATTAGCAATTGGTTGATACTGCTGGGCATCGCGTATTTGTTGGTGTCAATTGGTTTGGGTTGGATAGTTAAATCAGTGTTGATTTTAGTAGCTTTTTTGTTGCTGACGCCTGTGGTCGCATTTTTCGCGCTTCAGTGGTGGCTGAAACGCAATTTAATTCAGGACAAGTGTCCAGTTTGTCAATACGAATTTACAGCTTTAAATCAAACTCAATTTCAATGTGCCAACTGCGGTGAACCTCTGAAAATAGAGGAAGGTCATTTTAGTCGCTTGACACCGCCCGGTACGATCGATGTTACCGCAGTTGAAGTATCATCGGTTCAACAGTTAGAAGATTAACCGATTTTAGATTTTAGATTTTGGATGTTGGATTTTGGATTTTGGATTTTGGATTGAAGAATTGAAGAATTGTTGACTGTTAAGTGCTCACTGTTACCAATTCCGAATTTCCGATGCCCGATACTTCGACTACGCTCAGTATAAGTACCCAATTCGCAGTTCCGCATTCCCAAAATTACTTTTCCAAGCGCACTGCATACCACTGCAAAAATTTTCCCGGCCCGACATCTAATTCACAATAAGTATCAATCAAATACTTGGCTTGAGCTTCCACGCCAGATATTTTATGCACGTCCTGCGGCAAATCTTCGTGTTCCTCGGTTAACACGGCTTTCAGCTTTTCTAACAGTTCCGCCGCCGTCAAAAACTGCTCTGGCTGGTTTGTTTCTAAGACCACAAACGTGTCTTCGTCATACAGTGACATAGTTTCAAAGGTTGAGGTTAATTATTTCTAAAGTTTCGTACACTTAAGCGAACCAAAGTATAAACTCTTAATTACAATTTTTCAGCCCCGGCTCGATCGTGTTACAATTAAGCACCATCAGAATTCCTAGCGGATTACCGTTATTAACTTACTTGTTAACTTAGTTGTTAACCGAGTTGTCAACAGATCCGACACAGCATTTCTGAGGAGATTTGTCAAGTGCAAATTTGTCAAGTGTCAAATTGTCAAGAAATATTCGATCGGCTGTATCTAATTATAACTGGCACTATACATTCCCATGATCACATCTTCCACTTCAACCCCAGTTGCGCGCAAGCCCTCTAAATCAGAAGGTCTCAAAGAACGCAGCAACTATTTACGAGAACCCGTTGCGACTGAACTGTTACAAGAAACTACCCACTTCACCGAAGAAGGGATTCAGATTCTCAAATTTCACGGCTCGTACCAGCAAGACAACCGCGACAATCGAGTTAAAGGACAAGAAAAAGACTATCAGTTCATGCTCCGCACCCGCAATCCCGGCGGGTTCACTCCGCCGCAATTATACCTAGCCTTAGACAAGCTATCTGAAGAATACGGCAACCACACGATCCGCGTCACAACGCGCCAAGGTTTCCAACTTCACGGCGTGTTGAAAAAAAATCTTAAAGTAGTGTTTTCCTCAATTATTAAAAATATGGGGTCAACCTTGGGAGCTTGCGGCGACTTGAACCGCAACATCATGGCACCGCCAGCACCGTACAAAAATCGCCCAGAATACAAGTATGCGCTGCAATACGCCAACAATGTCGCCGATTTGCTAACGCCGCAAACCGGTGCTTATTACGAAATTTGGTTGGACGGCGAAAAAGCTGTTTCGGCCGAGGAAGACCCCGCAGTGAAGGCCGCGAGACAGAAAAACGGCAACGGCACAATCTTTAGCGACGACAAAGAAGAACCGATTTACGGCAGCCATTATATGCCGCGCAAGTTCAAATGCTCTGTTACCGTGCCGGGAGACAATTCAATTGACTTGTACTCTCAGGATTTGAGCTTGGTGGTAATTACGAATAAAGCTGGCGAATTGCAAGGTTTTGACGTGTTTGCTGGCGGAGGCTTGGGCCGTACTCACAATAAAGAAGAGACTTTTGCGCGGGTTGCGGATGAGATTTGCTATGTTGCCAAGGATGATGTTTACGATTTGGTCAAGGCAATTGTAGCAACCCAAAGAGATTACGGCGATCGCACAGACAGACGGCACGCGCGACTGAAGTACCTGATTAACGACAAAGGTGTACAGTGGTTCCGCGAAAAAGTAGCCGAATATTTTGGCAAGCCGCTAGAAGCCTTTAAACCCCTGCCTGAGTGGAAGTATTTTGATTTCTTGGGCTGGCACGAACAAGGAGACGGTAAACTGTTTGTCGGCATTTCTGTGGATAATGGCCGGATCAAGGATGAAGGTTCATTTCAGCTAAAAACTGCTTTGCGGGAAATTGTGCAGAAGTACAACTTGCCGGTACTGGCGACGCCGCACCAAAACGTGCTGATTTACGATGTTTCGCCGGAGATCAAACAAGAAATTCAGGGAATACTCGATCGATGCGGCATTCAGCGAGAAACTGCGATCGACCCCTTAGTGCGCTATGGGATGGCGTGTCCGGCAATGCCGACTTGCGGGCTGGCGATTACCGAATCGGAGCGCGTGATGCCGAGCATTTTAGAGCGAATTCGCGCACTTTTGACCAAAGTTGGCTTGGCAGACGAGCATTTGGTGGTGCGGATGACTGGTTGCCCAAATGGATGCGCCCGCCCTTATATGGCAGAATTGGGGTTTGTCGGGAGTTCGCCGGAATCCTACCAGATTTGGCTGGGCGGTTCTCCCGACCAAACGCGGCTGGCAAAACCAATTGAGGAAAAGCTGCACGTCAAGGATTTTGAAGCTTTTCTGGAGCCGATTTTTGTTTATTTCAAGCAAAAACGGCAACTGAGCGAGAGTTTTGGCAATTTTTGCGATCGCGTCGGGTTAGAATCTATCCGTCAATTTGTAACCAACTACCAATCTGCTGACTCGATGACAACTGAGATTAATGAATTAGAAGTTACGTCTAGTAACGGCGATGAAAACGAGACGGCCACTGCTGGCGGCGGCAAAGTCCGCCGTCGAATTAGCGTCCGCGATGAAATCTACAACGAGCTCAAGGAAGAAGCAGCCCGTCAGGGCAAGCCGATCACGCAGCTAGCTACAGAGGCGATTTCCACTTATTTAAAGAAGATTAAGGAGGAAGCATAAGCCGATTTTCGATTGTCGATTTTTGCTCTCATCAAATAGACCTCACGCAAAAATAAAATAAGGGCAGAGCATTTGCAGAAAAAAACTTGGATTTTTAACATAAATCGGGTTGTAGATGCTTTGCCTTTATTGTTTTTTGAACAGTTGAAACCCCGCCTGCCTATCTCCTCTCATTCTCTCTTCCTCTGCGTTCTCTGCGTTCTCTGCGGTTAAATAAAAAAAATCTCTAATAGAAAACGAACAATCCCAAATTCAATGCCTCAATTACAAAGATTAGCAATTACAGCAGCTCAAATTTGCGATCGCCAAATCGACTTAACTAGGGAACAACAGCATTATTTAAATCGAGTGCTACGTTTGCAAGCGGGCGATCGATTTATTGCAATGGACGGGCGGGGACATTGGTGGTTAGCAGTCCTAGAAGCACGGGAAACCGGGTTATTTGCCTCGATAGCAGAGGAAATTGCTGTAAACAGGGAGCTACCAGTGGAAGTGACTTTGATGGCGGCATTGCCCAAGGGAAACGCCTTTGACGAGGTTGTGAGACAGGCGACGGAGTTGGGTGTGGCAAGTATTGTGCCCGTAACGAGCGATCGAACTTTGCTCAAACCAAGCGATCAAAAAGTCGATCGGTGGAAAAGAATTGCTGCGGAGGCGGCGGAACAGTCGGAACGTCAATTTGTGCCGACGATTTTAGAGCCTGTTTCGTTTGATGTTGCTGTGAAAGATTGCGGTCAAAAATATCGATATATTTGTGTGGCTCGCGGCGACAATCGGCATTTGTGGGATTGTTTGATTGGTAGTTTCGAGCCCCCCTTTGTAGGGGCGGTGCCCCCGTGCCCGCCCCCGGCTGGGGGAGAATTATCGATTGTGATTGCTGTTGGGCCGGAGGGTGGATGGACTGAGGGTGAGGTGAAAAGGGCGATCGAATTTGGTTTTGAAGGTGTTTCTTTGGGCAGTAGAATTCTGAGAGCGGTGACAGCTCCGATTGTGGCTTTATCTTTAGTTGGCGCGGCTTTTGAGAAGTGCTAATATCCACCAAGCCGATCGGAGACTTGATGGGTTTGGTGATCGCAGCTAAAATGTAAATAGATAATTATCATAGGAGTAATTATGTTACAGTCAGTAGAGGGGATATACCGAAATGGCAAAATTGAGTTATTGGAAATGCCCGCCGACATAGAAGAAGCGCAAGTTATTGTTACTTTTATGCCAAAAGTAGGGTTAGTAAACTTGCAATCTCGCGGTATCAACCAGGAACAAGCAGCAGATTTACGGGTTCGGTTGAGTAGATTTGCTCCTGATTGGGAACTACCGGAGATGGATGCTTACGATGCCTTATAGTCGCGGTGATGTGGTTTTGGTTTTGTTCCCCAGCTCGGATTTGCGTACTGCGAAACGCCGTCCAGCTTTGATAGTTCAAGCTAATAATCTGGGGACTGGTTTAGGGCAAACAATTACGGCAATGATTACTAGCAACTTAGCCCGTTCAGGACACCCAAGCCGGGTTTTTGTTTTCCTAGCAACACCGTCCGGGCCGCAAACGGGATTGCTAGCTGACTCGGTAATTATGACAGACAATCTTGTGACGCTTCTAGAAGTTGAAATCGATCACAAAATTGGTATTTTGTCGGATATGGTGGCAGTAGATGCAGCAGTCAAAGACACTTTTGCAATCTGATAAAAAAAGGGCGTTTTAATTCAGTAAATATAAAACAATACTTAAATTAATCAAATCAACTCTGTCTCGTGTTAAGAGGAATTATCAGATAAATGGGTTGACGAGTCATGAAAATAGAGTTGAGAAAAGGTCGATCGCTCTTTTGGCCGATTCCCTACGGGATAGCTTCGCTTCACGCACTTTTGGCAATTTTCGGTACAACATCAGTTTCTGCACAATCTCCGAGCTTTCCCATTGCTCAACAGATTAATTGCGATCGCCCCCAAGGAGATGTGCAAGTCAGAGCTTGTATTCGGTTGAATTACGAAGCCTCGGATAAACGACTTAACGAGGTTTATAAACAACTAACTTCCTCATTGAGCGACGAAGAGCGCTCACTTCTTACGGAAGCACAATTAGGGTGGATTCAGTTAAGAGATAAAACCTGTGAATTTGAAGTTTATAAAAATCGTGGCGGTACCGGTTATCGAGGTTTCCTCAATGAATGTTTGGATCGCATGACTAAACAGCGCACTGCGGAATTAGAAAAGTATTTAAAACAGAGATAAAATAGGAAGTACAGCGTACAATACCTGACAACAATAAAGAGAAACAAGTATTTATGAAAAGCCGATCGCCCTTCACCCTCACCCTCACCCTCACTCTCATCTCAGCAATTTTAATCACCATCGTCCCAGCAGTTTTTGCCCAGCGACAGCCATCAGCTAACGAAATATACATCGATAAAAATTGCCAGCGCAACCAGCAATTACCGCAACTTGAAAGATTCACTATTTTTAGCAGAAACGAATTTACAACTAACGGTCAAAACTACTGGTTCTACGCCGCCCGCTATCTAGACGGAGCCGTGCTTTTCTGTACCTCAGAACCCAACTTCAACCAACCTAAACCTCTAACAGCAAAACAAATACAATCCCAATTTATTGACAAAATAGTCCGAGACGCCAACAACAAAACAGCTTTTATAATCGTAGTCAGAGAAGGAAATGGCCTCGATGTACCCATGACCAATTACGGCTTAGAATTGAGCAATGTCGATCGCCCAAAACTCACCTCCCTTTCCATCCTACAGCAGCGGGGAACCCTCAAAGACGGCGGCGAACCCAGCGAACACACCTTTCAAGGACGGGCAGGTCAATCTATGACGATCGACATCAAAAGCAGAGCATTCGACCACAACATAACACTGTTCGACACCAGCGGCAAAAATATTGCCGAAAAAACAGGCAACTCCCAGAATCGCCGAGAATCTCAACTCACCGTAAAATTGCCTAGTAACGGCACTTATAAAATAGTTGTTAAAGGAGGCGATCGCACAAGCAAAGGTACTTACACATTAAGCGTTAATTCCAATCAGCTTTAACTCAATTTAAAGCAAGTGCTAAGCAAACTCAAAAACAGGTGTTTCAATAACCCTAATAGGCTTTCTCTCTTCCCAAATCATCTTCTGCAACTGTTCCACAGTTTCAGGTGAAAAAAAACGCTCTCCCGTTTCCACACACACTCTCGCAGGAACGTTTTCAATGATAATAAACTTCCCATTGATTTCCAGGGTATAACTTACTTTTTCTTCCACCATTTTTTCTTGCCAAATATCATTGTTCATTTTGATTTATCCTTAAATTAAAATCCATCCAAATTTTTGGATCGGGTTCGTATAAAGTAATGATTTTTACCAAAGGACGAGATGGATAACTGCACTGAACGTGCAAAGGTCTATTGGCAATGGTCAAACCGAAAATCAAACAGCTTGGGCCATATTTGTCATCGGGATACTCTTCGATAACTTCACCAGCCATTATTGCTTCCCGGAGTTCTTGTACGCTGATACGGCGAACTATGCTTTAGTTTACGGCGTGTTGTGAAAGCTCAAAATCATTTTTTACAATTTTGACACGTATTTTTTAATGATTGTCATAGTTTCATATCATATCTATAACTTAACACAGAAGCCCAAATTGTTAACCAGTGGCGGAACCAACCAAACATCAGCCAAGATAGAAACAACGCCATTCCCGCAACTGCCATGACAGACATCAACCAAATAGCCGCCGCCCTAGAGGGTAAAGACTACAAACAAGCTGCCCAACTCATCAAACAACTACAAAAAGAATCCCCCGAAAATCCGTGGGTACAATACTATATCGCCCGCTACTACGAACTCACCAACAACCTCGAAAAAGCCCAAACAACCTACAAACAAATACTCCGCGACATCACCAACCCCAAAATCGTCTCCCAGACCCGCCAAGCTATTCAACGGATTGAAACCGCACAACAAAACCTCCGCCAACAAGCCATAGAAACCGCCAAAAACGACCCCAGCAACCTCGAACCAGGACTCCTCATCCTCGAACCCGTGAGTCCCGAAAACAAACCCGCCGCCATTCAAAATATCAGCAGAATCTTTAAAATCGACGCCTACACCACCCGGATGCAAATCCAAAGCCGCGGCTGGAGACTCTACAAAACAGGCCCCATTGCCGAACTCCGAATTTATGGTCAAGAACTCCTCAACGCCGGCATTCCCGTATTTTGGGCAACCCTAAGCGATATTCAAAAAATCCAAATCTTCCGAGTGCAGCACTTCCAGTCTCTATCTTCCCCAGCCGTTGTTTGCAAAGATAAACTCTCACGACTCGGTGCGATCGAGTTTAGCTGGTCAGAAGTTACCCAAAGAGTAGAAGGCTTGTTGCCGATGTTCATCGAAGTCATGGACTACTCCCCCAACCGAAGAAAGGATCAATTTCGCCATAGAGAAATCCGGCAAGATTACGCTCAAATCTGTGACTTACACATTCCCAGCAGAAACTGCATTCTGCGAATTTGCGACCAAAGTTACGAATTTCAACAAGGAGTTAACTTCACCAAAGCTTCTGCCGATATCCCCACTTCACCGAACCAGAAAAACAAAATATCCAGAGTCAAAAACTCTCAACAAATTCCTCAAAGTACCACCAGAATTAACTGGAATCACTTATTGGAAATATTCGATCGCCAGCTTGACGTTACTGTTTGGTCAGAATTTACGCCCTTTGCCGAGACAGTGCTCGATTACACTAATATGTTGAGCAAGATCGAATCTCATATAGAAGTCGAGCGCAAATCCGAAACTCCTTGGGACTCAGCTTTTCAGCTATACAGTGGATTAGCCTTCCTCAGAAACCCAGAAAATAGGGAATAGAACAAATAGTTAAAATTAAAAATGAGGCATCCCATTTTTAAATTGTTAACGTCAGCATTGGGAATTATCCCATGCCCAATTCCCTATTATCAATTCCCAATTTCCTACTTCGTTTTCACCTGACGAGCCATTTCCCGGAAATTGTTCATGCTGGGGCCAGGGCTCCGACGACTTCCAGTTGGTGTCGGCATTAAATTATTAGGAGCAAAAGTCCTATTCGGTTCAGCTTGACTCGGCACTTTGCCGTTAGTTGCTGCCGCTGCTGCTACCTTCACTGGTTCTGGAGTATTAGCAGGAACGCTAGCGACTGGTTCGTTTTCTTTCTTCGACTTTTTCTCTACCTTAGCCTTCTTAGCCGGTTCAGACTTCTCAGACTTCTCAGACTTAATAGACTCAACTTTTGCCGGTGCGAGCGCCACAGGATCAGCCTTCGCAGGCGCAACTTTTGCTGGTTCCTTCGCTCCCGATTCGCCCAAATCTAGGAAATATTCAGACTTTTTCAAGCCCAACAGTCTGCCGAAAAAGCCGAAAATACCGCCGAAGAAATTTTTGATAAAACCAAACATTAGACTTACTCCTTTTGTTCTTTTAGAGAAATTTGTACAAGCTTGTCAACAAAGTTAGATTACGAGGTAAGGCAACTTTTGTCTACATTTCTTAATGAAAATTTACATTTTGCTGTATCTAAGCTGCCTCATCAAAGCAAATTTTAGGTATAAATACCAGCACGCCTTTGCACTTATTTACAAGTATCTCAGAATTTGTTAGCGATTCCCACTAATTGTCGATCGTACCTCGATCCGATTCCCTAGCTGTCCTAGTAGGGGTAAAACTCCCTAGGGGAGTGATTTATGCTGTAATTAGCAAGCAATTTTCTTTTCAAATGAACAGTTCGCTCGATCGCAATCCCGTCATCCTCATACACGGCATCTGGGACACAAAGATGATTTTCAGCAAAATGTCCGCCCGCCTCACCCAACTTGGATGGTCAGTCCACAGCCTCAACCTCACCCCCAACGACGGTAGCCTCGGCCTCGACTTACTCGCCAAGCAACTCGCAGACTACATCTCTGAAACCTTCGATCCAGAACAATCTTTAGACATAGTAGGCTACAGCATGGGCGGCATCGTCAGCCGCTACTACGTCCAGCGACTCGGAGGAATCAACCGCGTACAGCGTTTCATCACCCTCTCTTCCCCCCACCACGGCACCCTCACCGCCTATTCCCTACGCCTACCAGGATACCTGGATATGCGCCCCGATAGTGGCTTGCTACGCGATTTAAATCAAGATGTGACAATGCTCAAACGCATAAACTTTACATCAATGTGGACGCCATTTGACATAATGATTGTACCGGCGAACAGCTCCCAAATGCCAGTAGGTAAAGAAGTTAAAGTCAACGTTTTGCTGCACCGCCAAATGGTGACAGAACCCCTAAGTATTAACGCATTAGTTGAAGAACTCAAAGCACCTATAGAAAATAAAATTCCCACTTAAAAATGAATAGCAATTTCCGCCGCAACCCAGTCTTGCTAATTCACGGAATCTTCAGAAAATCGGGAATTTTTCACAAAATGTCTGCCTACCTGACCAAACTGGGATGGTCAGTCTATACCCTCAATCTCTCACCCCATTGGGGCAACGCCAGCATAGACGAATTAGCCCAACAAATAGCAGATTATATAGACAAAACCTTTGCGCCCGAACAGCCTCTCGATATAGTAGGATTGAGCATGGGCGGTTTAGTAACTCGCTACTACCTGCAAAGGTTAGGGGGCATTAACCGAGTGCAGCGCTTTATTGCGATATCTTCTCCTCACAGCGGTACTTGGATGGCTTACACTCTCTGGGGAAAAGGCTGCGTTCAAATGCGTCCTGGCAGTGCTTTTCTCGAAGATTTAAATCGAGATACTGCTTTGTTGGAAAAGCTCAATTTTACTTCGATTTGGACAGATTGGGATTTCATCATCGTACCTGCTTCTAGTTCCAAAATATCGGCTGCCAAAGAAGTAAAATTGTCGGTTTTTGCCCATGCCATGATGGCGAGGCATTCCAGCAGTTTAAAAGCGGTCGCTGAAGCACTTTCAGAACCATTAAAAGTTCATGATTAACCGTTTGATTCATTCTTGTATAATGTCAAATTTTGTAGGGGCGGGTTTCACCTACAATAATTGCCTAAAACCAACAATCTCGTAAACCCGCCCCCACAGGAGGCAAATCGCTACCGGACTAGAGATCAAACTGCATCACCAACTTCAGCGTATTCGCTGCGACCAAAAATTGCTTCAGCTTCACAATAATACTTGAACTCAAGTATATTGTGGAAAGGGTCTTCTAAGAAGAAAGTACGGTGTTCTGTAGGCAAACCGACAAATCGCCGTCTCGGTTCTTGATAGAAATTTAAGTTGTTTTGCTGGGCTTTCTCTAACAACGCTTCCCAGTCAGCTTCGGAAGTAAAAATTAACCCAAAATGCCGGGGATAGATGCCTCGCTGAGGCGTCAAAGGTTCGCGGCTGACGTGGGCAACAATTTGATGGCCGCACAAACCCATAATCGCAGAATTTGGCGATTCGCGACCTAGTTCGCAGCCGAGCCCGTCTACGTAGAACGCTTTTGTTTGGGCAATATCGGTCACAGGGAAGGCAAGATGAAATAAGACTTGACTCATGGAGGTACTAAATGCAGGATTCAGAATTGTTCTTTAATTATTTATCTTGGTCTAATCCTTGGTTGATGGCGATCGCCCTCAATACATTTTTACTCGCGATCGCCACCATTGCTCCTAAAAAGTTGCTCACTCCCGCTGGCCACTTTCACGGCTGGGTATTGGGCGTCCTGATCTGGGGCTGTTTGGGATGGCAAGGCTATGCTGTGGTGATGTTTTACTTTCTTGTCGGATCGGGAGTTACCCGCATCGGCAAAGCCCAAAAAGAAGCAGAAGGCATAGCCGAAAAGCGTTCAGGCGCCAGAGGCCCAGAAAATGTCTGGGGTTCGGCTTTAACTGCCACTCTTTGCGCTTTGGGAGTTTTGGCATTATCTATTTTAGGAGATACAGGCAAGATGTCTATTTTAGGAGAGACAGGCAAGATGCCTGTGCCACAAGATTCTATTTCCCTGTTATTGCTGGGTTACGCGGCGAGTTTTTGCACCAAACTTTCCGATACCTGCGCTAGCGAAATTGGCAAAGCTTACGGGAAGCGGACTTTTTTGATTACCAGCTTGCAGCCTGTACCTAGGGGTACCGAAGGGGCCGTAAGTTTGGAAGGAACGATCGCGGGTATTGTCGGCTCAATTCTGATCGCACTTTTGAGTTGGGCTGTCGGTTTAATTGACTTGACAGGAATTGTTTTTTGTGTTATTGCAGCTTTTATTGCCACGAACATCGAGAGCGTGATTGGGGCGACGGTGCAATCCAAGTTTGAGTGGCTGACGAACGAGGTGGTAAATTTTTTTAATACACTCATAGGAGCGATCGCAGCGATCGTTTTAGCGGCGACATGGAGAGCTTTTTTAACTTAGTTAATCCTGGACGCATTCGCGGCCCAATCAACTTGGTTTTTTACGACAATTCCAACGATTAATATTATGTCCGGTCGATTCCCGCTAATACGGTAGGGGCTCCCCTCACGAAAAATATCTGCCAATAATTGACAATCTCAAAAACCCGTCCTTTTAATCGCGGTCACTCGATCGGACATGATATAACGCAGTATTTTTGGAAAAAAAGCCTGTTGCGCCATCCAGGGCTATCAGATATTAATCATTAGTCATTAGTCTCAAGCAATCAACTCATGACTAATGATTAATAGTTAATCAAACTAAGCGTCGTCTTGCGGCCCAAAAACCATTTGTAAAATCATCGTCGGTTCGCCCCGCTTGTGATAGCGATCGGCCCAATTGCGAATAATTTCATCTAATTCCTCAAGGGCTTGGTCGAGCCGTTCCGGCGGAATATCCAAAGTCTCCATAATTCGCATCACCTTCGGTTGTTTTTCCGCCCAATCCTTCATCAGCCGGAAATATCTAGCCGTATCCTCAACCATAGTAAATGTCCGCTCTTCCTGCTCTGCCGGAGAGTAAGTAGCGCGGGTGAGGGCATAAAACGGCATTCCCCAAGGAGAATCAATGCGAGTTACTGTCCCAGAATAGATCAAGCGCCGCTTAATGTGTTCTGCTAGAGCTTCGCTCAAAGGCATTCGCCTTTCTGGAGACATCTCTTCTTGCGATCGCCTGTGCAGAAACTCGATCAACTCCATAAACTGAAAAGAATTGATCAGTTGAGCGTCTGGCGGATTCGGAGGAATTTTGCCTTCGAGATATTTTTTTTCATCTACAGTCAAATTGTTTCCCGGAATGCGAGGGCGTCCCGGCATCCAACCATACTGTTCCAACCAGACATAAGGAAACTGAATCAAATATCTAGGTTCTTGCGAACCCAACATTTTCAGCAATTTTCCCTGAGTCAGAGCTTCCCGGACTTCTTCAACAATCACCTTCACCCGTTTAGGCTCAATGTGATGCAAGTGTCCAGTCATCCGCAGGTTGTTGTCCTGCTCCATATAAGTCATATAAATGGCACACTTAGCCGCCGTTGCGGCCGCGTCTAGAAACGCCCCGTGCCTGTGCCCACTGGTTCTCATGGCGCTAAACGCCAGATATAGCATGATCTGATCCATTGCACTAGGGCTGAGGCTTTTGACCAGATCCAAAGAGTCATTTTTCATTACTATCCCCGAAATAGCCAAATTAGGAGGCATTTTGTCGTCCTCCATTAAATTATTGCGAGAGCGCCGAATCAAGCATAGCCGACTGTCGCCGGAAAGCTTGCCAGCTACCCTAATATTCAGGTTAGTTAAGTTCCCTGAGGTAACAGGGGCATGGGCTTAAAGGCTATCCACACCGCATAAGTGGTTCTTATTGGTGGCCAATTTAAGTAGATTGCTGCACCCTCTGCGCTGACAGTTTACCTATATATAAGTTAGTTATCGCACGTTTATTATAGTGCAGCGGTTGAAAATTAAACCCTACCTGTGGGGGGGAGAACGTAAATAACTGTTGCGATCCCAGGAATTTGAGGCGACTCCGAGCCCCTAATTCTTGAATAGTCATGGATGCTGAAACCCGGTTCGATCAACTAAAATAAGGCTGTTGCATAATTGCGGGAAGATTTTGATGGTTTTGTGGGATGGGATCTCATAGCCCGTCCGCTGTATTTTCACAGCAGGCGGGACACCCCACAAAAATCCTCCTCAAATTGTGCAACGCCCAAATAAGGCGTGGAGGGCGAGGGAGATTGGTTGAAAAACCCAGATGATCCGAGGCCTGTGGTTAGTGCTTGTTTAATTGAAGCGTTTTCAATACAAAACCGCCACATACTAGAATCTATCTCTAGGTAGATGGCGGTTCCCCGTTTATATGCTAACATTTTTTACACTAAAAAGAATCTCCTAAGAACTGTCCACAAAAAGTGCAGTTATCGCTTAACCTGAAAAACTAGAATCCCAGAAAATCCGATCGCGCGATCGAATGAACGGCCCAAAGCAACTCAGTTGTGGTCATCACTTGCGTCCATTGCCATTAGAAATCTTGTAGCGGATGAGTGTAAACAGTAGGCTCAGTAAAATTTCTGCGGTTGCGCTTTCTCTCAGGACCACGCTCGCCCCTTTGTTGAGTTTGGGCTGACAACATATATTGAGCGGTGCCAGTTTCGAGGATGGGGAGTGGAGATTCAAAAGCTTGAGCGGCGCTGGCACTCAAGGTAATGCCCAACAGGCTCAGTAAAGCAATTGCAGTGTAGGTTTTCATGGGTAGTATTCGTCTCAGTATCTATTTAGAGATACGACATTTACCCAGGCTGATCAGGATGAATTTCCCTGAAATTATCAAACTAGAGAATTAGGAATCAGGAATCAGAAGGAAGAAGAAGGAAGAAGAATAAGGAAGAAGAATAAGGAAGAAGAAGAAAGAATCAGGCTTAAGTTAAGCTATCGCGCCTTTAAATTGTCTCCTAAAATCCTTGTATAAAAAGCGGAAAATTATCTTTCCCTCTCCCTTTCTCACCCTCTCCCCCTCCCGAAGCAACAGACACTTTAGATGCGTAGCATCTCATCTATGAGAGCAGTCAATCGATTTGAGATTTGAGATTTGAGATTTGAGATTTGAGATTTGAGATTAAAGAATTGAAGCATTGACTTGCGCGAGATTAATTCGGGGGCGGCTTTATCGGATACAGGTTTTTTATTTCTGGGTCCTGAGTCTGCTTTCGGAATGAATCACGTGGCGGGTATCCTGGATGCTTGATTGTCAGAAGTTGAGGTAAAATGGAATAACTAAAATCTCTGGCTTCAATAATAAAAAAATTCCTAATTGCACTACCCAGAAGGTTGCAATAATATACAAAACCGCCAAATAGGAGATTCAATCTCTCGATAGATGGCGGTTTAAGGTTTATATGCTATCATCACTCACATAAAAGAAGATCCTAATGACTGTAAACAAGAAATGCAGTTGCCTTGGAAACCTGAAAAACTATCATCCCAGGAAATCAGATTGAGCGCTCGACACGGGCTGCAGAAACTAACTCAATAACGGAAATCGCTTTCGTCCAATGTCATTAAAATGCTTGTAGTTGATGAGTGTAAAGATTAGGCTCAATGAACTCTCGGCGTCCGCTGCCTCTTTCTGGAGAACGATCGCCCCTTTGTTCGGTTTGGGCGGATAAAATGTATGAAGCGGTGGCAACTTCGAGCAGTCCGACGAGGGATTCAAAGGCTCGAACGACAGTGGCGCTCAAAGTAACGCCCAAAAGACTGTGTAAAGCAATTGGTGTGTAAGTTTGCATGGGGTTAGTATCCGTGTCATTGTCTATTAACTGATACGGACTCTCCCCGATCGATCAGGATAAATTTCTGTGAATTTTTCGGATCTATGCAAAAAACCCTACCTCTTCAATTCTACTGAGCCCGCCAGCAGCCAAGCACCTGCCGAATTCAGCCTGCCCCATACAGTCAGAGGCTTTTCGGTTTCGCAATTGTGTAAAAATCTGTCGGTTTCCGAATCCAAAGTCACGAGTTGCCAAGTTTGACCGACTAAGGATGCAGGGCTTGTCAGCGTTAGTGTCCAGTCTTGTTCGCCGAGGCGACGGAAAATGCCAGAAAACTGGCTGTGGGTATTTGCTGTTTGACTGCTTGGTTTTTCTACTGACTCCTGACATTCGCCGCTGGCGGGATATGCTTGGGGTCGATCGAGATAATAGCGTTGCCAATCCAGCCAGTCCGATCGCCCCCGTGTCAAATTAAATAAAGGAATAACCGCCACACTCGCCTCGGAATCTTGCAGCAAAGCTTCCTGCAACACTCTCACCGGCAAATCCCGTGGCTGACATCCAGATTCCGCGCACAAAGCCGCCGCCATCCCCGCCGCCTGTCCAATATTCATTACCGTCGGTTGCAAGCGAGTTGCACCGTTGGCGATGTGAGAGACGGAAATATTTTTTTCGCAGACTAGCAAACCGTCTGTACTCGCAGGAATTAGCGCGGTGTAAGGAATGGTAAACGGAGTTCCCGTCCAGCGGCCGCCCCAGCGGATCGATTTTGGCTGCAAGGGAATGTCGCCACTGGTGTAGTGGTGATCATTGGCATAGTTCCCGATCGCAATTGTTTCACAAATGCCCTCAGAATTTATCGGCAACTTCGCGACTCTGCCACCGACAATAGGTAAAATATCTTGTTCTCTGAGTGTACTTATCCCTCGCAAGCGCCGACTTTCTCGGTAGTAAGGATGTAAGGCGAAAGAACCAAGAAGGGAGGAATTTTGTTGATTTTCGATCGCTGAAATCGGGAAAATATTCTCTGCTAAGCCGTAGCGAGGGCCGAGTTGCGTTTGAATGAAACGGGCGAAACTTTGAGTGTGCCACAGACTTTCTTGCAGGAATTCTTGTCGAGATGCTTCAGATGCAATTAGTCGATCGACCCCTTCACCATAATCATTACCTCGAATCGGCCAATTAATCATCAACAATCCCCCCGGAAGCCTGCCGTAATTGAGAAATTGTTCGGGAGTGTAACCGTCCCAAGCACCGATAAATCGATCGGGATTGTCAATAGGCGGCGCGGGAATTTCTGGCCTGGCTGCACCTTTACCAAAATCCTGCATGATTGCCACCCAAGTCGGAGCTTGCACCGAATAGCTCTCTGTGAGAGCATTAGCGGCAGCCGGCGCGCTGGGTTCTCCCCACTCGGCTTGGAATTCCCAACCCCAGCGGTGTCCAACTTGCGCTAAAGCCAGCACATCTCCCAATTCCGTTGCATCTAAAGTGATTTTGGCCGAAACCGTAAAATCTGCAAACTGAACGCCAGAAATGCGATCTCCTTCATACAGCACATCGTGAGCTTTTTGTCCACAAATCCACTGTAAGTTCGGCAAACATTTAACCCAATCAGCAAAAATTTCAGCACCGATGCGGGGATCGTAAGTAAAAAAACTGACCCAGCCCCAATCCAAACCTCCCGGCTGTCGCTGCTGGAGTTCCCGCAAAAACGAGCCCCACAAACCAGTTTGAAAAGCTGCTAATTCATTGCCATCAGGGGCAGAAACGCCAGCCGAAGTCAGCATTCCTCCCAGCCAGGGGAAGTCGCTTACTAAAATAGTTTTGGCACCTCGGCGGGCTGCTTGCACAGCAGCAGCGGTGCCGCCAGTACCGCCACCGACTACCAAAACATCTGCTTTTAAGACCGAAGACATGGGCAATACCATTTTAGATTTTAGATTTTAGATTTTAGATTTTAGATTGCGAAAGGCTCAGTCAGGTGATCAGTGCGCTACGGATAGATGTTCGGCGTTGGCGATCGCCCATTGAATGTAAGGGTACACAGGCGGCGCACCCTACAGATTTTAAAATTACCTCTTTCTCCTCTTCCCTCTACCTCTGCGTCCTCTGCGTCCTCTGCGGTAAAAAAAAAAATTAGTTATTGTGAAAGTCAGATCGCATCTCAAATCAAAAAGAATCAGAAAATGGGGAACCGGGACACTAAAGTCATACGTCGCGTAATTTCCCCACTACTCACTACTAACCAAGCAATTGAAAATGGAAAAAGGTTTTATTTTGTGGTTCACCGGGCTGAGCGGTTCCGGCAAGACAACTATCACCAAAGCTCTCGAACCTGAATTGAAGGCAAGAGGTTGCAAAGTGGAAATATTGGATGGAGATGTCGTTCGCACCAACTTGTCAAAAGGTTTGGGATTTAGCCAAGAAGACAGAGATACTAATATTCGGCGGATTGGATTTGTAGCTCACCTACTGAGCCGCAATGGAGTAGCCGTAATGACCGCAGCTATTAGCCCCTACAGAGCAATTCGCGACGAAATTAGAGCAATGGAGCCCAATTTTGTTGAAGTATATATCACAGCCCCGTTAGAAGTGTGCGAAGGTCGCGATGTCAAGGGGCTATACGCTAAGGCGAGAGCAGGAGAAATTAAGGGTTTTACGGGAATTGACGATCCTTATGAAGAACCGCTTAATCCTGAGATTATTTGTTACACAGAGCGAGAAAGTGTGGAAGAGAGTGTTAAAAAAGTTCTGACTAAGTTAGAACAGTTGGGTTACATTTGATGTTGGCGGGGTTGGATGAGGATAGGGGCAAAAAGCGATGGTGGTTAAAAGTTCTTCGCACGGCGTGCAACTTGAGAAAAAATCTCATCCTTGTGTCCCCTTTGCGGAGAGGGAGGGTGAAGAATTTCTCCCATTTCCTGCAAGAAGAGGGGCTCAGGGAGACATTTCCAGCAAAAGCTGCAAGCTAAGTTATTGGGCAAGCAATGCTGTCAAAAGTTTAATGATTCAAAGTTTAACAGTGTCAGTGCTGGCGGCGGTGGGTTCATCTCCTGCGGCGGCCCAGTTGATGCCTCCTCCTCCTCCTCCTCCTGATGCGGGTTCTCCTGTTCCTGTACCAGTACCGGCAGTGCCGGGATTGCCGGGATTGCCGGCAACTGAACCTTCAAGTGTACGATCGGAAGTTTACACTTTAGGCGCGGGCGATCGTATTCAACTGGACATCTTCAACGTCCCGGAATACAGCGGCCCCAACGGTCAACACCAAGTACAGGCAGACGGTTCCCTGAGTTTGCCGTTAATTGGCAGCGTTTCGGTGTACGGGATGACCCTAGAACAAGCTTCTAATGCTGTTAAAGACAAATACGGCAAATACCTTAAACGTCCTTGGATTACCCTGAAACTGCTGGCGCCGCGTCCTTTGCAAATTGCGATCGCGGGCGAAATCAACCGCCCCGGAGCCTATACAATATCCTCAGCAGCAGGCCCCGGAGGCACAGCAGAGCAAATGGGAACTCAAATGCCAACGATATCGCGGGCTCTGCGAATGGCAGGCGGAATTACCCAGTCAGCAGACGTGCGGCAAATCAAAATCCGCCGCCCCCAGCGCAACGCACCGGAACAAATTATTAGTGTGGATTTGTGGGAATTATTGCAAAACGGCGATTTGCGGGCCGATATGACTTTGCGCGACGGCGATACTATATTTATTCCCACTGTAACTAGCCTCAACCGCCAAGAAGCACCGACTTTAGCAGTAGCTAACATTACCGGACAAAGCACTCAACCAATTAATATTGCTGTGGTGGGCGAAGTAACTCGCCCCGGTACTTATACTTTGACAAAAGAGGCTCAAAGTAGGGTACAAGAGAATGAAATGGGTGAAAATTCTGGTTTGTTTGCTGTCAGCGAAACCAACGGCGGGGAAAATGTTTTGCAGCAAACTGTAACGAGGGCAATTAAAATGGCGGGCGGCATTACGCCGGTAGCTGATATCAGACAAATACAAGTTCGTCGCCTGACGCGGGCGGGTACAGAACAAATTATTAATGTAAATTTGTGGCAACTTTTGGAAGGGGGAGATGTATCCCAAGATTTAGCGCTACAACAGGGAGATACAGTAATCGTCCCCAAAGCCGAAAACCTCGATGAAAACCAAGACGAACAAGTTGCTAATTCTAATTTTTCACCCGATACGATTAAGGTCAACATTGTGGGAGAAGTCGTGAAACCGGGAGCGATTGCTGTGCTGCCCAACACTACTTTAAATCAAGCGCTGGTAGCAGCGGGAGGTTTTAATAAAGCGCGGGCCGAAATGGATTCGGTGGATTTAATTCGCCTCAATCCTAACGGCACAGTTTCCCAGCTAACTGTTAAGGTTAATTTTTCTGCAACTGCCAATGAAGAAACTAATCCCAAACTGCAAAATAATGATGTAATTATGGTAAGGCGATCGGGTCGCGCTACGTTTTCGGATAATGTAGGCGGGACTCTCGCTCCTCTCAGCCCGCTGTTAGGAATATTTCGGTTATTCGATATTTTTCGGTGATTTGAAGAGACTGGCATTAAGACCTCAGAAACCCGCTTTATAAAAAAAATTGCGGTTGGGTAATGAAATATCGAGGAATCAGCCGATTGCCGGAAAATCCGCCACCAATACAGACGTTTAAACTAATAAGTTGTAGAAATCCAATGAAACCAGGGAAACAATCTCAAGTATCACTGTTTAATCATAAAAAAGCCGCTAATCTGCAAAAACTGTCTTCTGGGCTTTATGAAGAAGATCAATTTTTAGGCAGAAACAAAACCGAGGCAGAAGAGTTGAGTTTTTGGGAAGTTTGCCGCAGTCGCTCCATCTTAGTCATCGGGGTAGCAGCGGCAGTGACTACCGGAGTTTTCGCCTGGACACTGAATCAAAAAAGCGAGTACGAAGGGCGCTTTCAATTATTAGTAGAACCAGCGGTTACGCAAAATACTTTAGCCAAGATATACTCCGGTGAGCTGAAACTGCAACCAGCCGCCCCCGCGACGACCGACAAGGCAGGTTTTGACTACGAATCCCAAATTCAAGTTTTGCAAAGCCCGCAAGTAATGTCGCCGATTATTAAACAGTTGCAGGCTAAGTATCCTGAAATAAATTACAACTACCTCTTGAACCAAAAAGCAGATAATTTGCCGTTTTCTCAGGAAACTAGGCTGTCAATTAATCGCTTCAAAAATACCAAGATTATCGAAGTTAGATATCGGGATTACGATCCGAAAAAAATTCAGTTTGTTTTGGAAAAAGTTGCGCTAGGCTACCGCAACTACAGCGTGCAAGATACCACAACTCAAATTAGTCAGACTCTGGATTTTGTGAAATCGCAAATTCCCAACCAGCGCAAGCGCCAACAAGCTCTGCAAACAGAAATTC
The DNA here is from genome assembly GCF_036705045.1 of Microcoleus sp. BR0-C5. Lineage (NCBI taxonomy): Bacteria > Bacillati > Cyanobacteriota > Cyanophyceae > Oscillatoriales > Microcoleaceae > Microcoleus > Microcoleus sp. BR0-C5. The sequence continues at coordinate 60,323 of NZ_JAUBTR010000010.1, read as the reverse complement.
AAAAGTTGCGACAGCAGTACAATTTCATCGATCCGCAAATTCAAACCCAACAACTCGCGCTGCAAATCAGTGAACTTCAAACGCAAAGATTGGAAGCGCAAACGCAGCTAAATCAGCAGAGATTTCTCTATTCCAATCTGCAAAATCAGCTCGGATTAAACCAGAAGCAAGCGCTGATGGCATCGGCTCTGAGTCAAGCTCCCCGTTATCAAGGGATGCTGACTCAATTGCAACAATTAGAAGGGCAAATTGCGATTAACTCGGCTACGTTTACAGACGAAACTCCGCAAATGCAATTGTTGCGAGAACAGCGCAAGAACCTGATTCCTTTGTTGAAGAAAGAAGCCCAACAGGTTCTGGGAACTGATTTGGCTAAGGTAAATTCGCAAGTGCTGACTTTTCAAGATCCGGTGCGGATTAAGTTAATCGAGCAGTTTATCGGTACTGCTAATTTAATTCAGGTGCTGGGCGTGCGGAATCAAGTTTTGGAACAAGCTGCTAAGCAGTTGAATCAATACTCTCAAAAATTCCCGGTGATTTTGCGGCGCTATTCCGATTTGCAGCGCGAGTTGGATTTGACTAACAATACGCTGAATGGTTTGCTGGCAAAACAGCAAGCTTTGCAGCTTGAAGCTGTGGGCAAAAAAGAGGTGGCTTGGGAAGTTATTGCTAAGCCGGAAATTCCGCGTTACAAAAATGGCGAGTTGATGGCTGTTGCTCCGATTATGCCTTTGAATTTGGCTTTGGGGGGATTGGCTGGTATGCTGTTTGGTATGCTGGCGGCGCAGTTGGCGGAACGGTTTAAAAATAAAACGGTGTTCCAAACTCCAGAGGATGTCAAACAGTCGATTCGCCTGCCTTTGTTGGGGGTAATTCCTGCTAGCGATAAAATTTTGAGACTTCCTCCTGCTGAGACAAGCCCGGTGGATGTGGCAATTTCGCCGATGCCGACGGATGCTTTTCAAGAAGCTTTTCGATCGCTCAATGCGAATATTCGCTTACTAAACGTTGATACTCCGATCAATTCTTGTGTAATTACTTCTTGTCAAGTAGGTGACGGCAAGTCTACGGTAGCAGTAAATCTGGCGCGGGCGGCGGCTGCAATGGGCCAGCAAGTGCTGTTGGTGGATGGGGATTTGCGGCGCCCGCAGGTACACGAAATGCTGGGTTTACCGAATTGGCAAGGCTTGCACAATGTGATTGCTGATGATGTGGATGTGCAACAGGTGATTGTGCGATCGCCCCGTGATGAAAATTTGTTTGTGTTAACTTCCGGCCCGGTTCCTCTCGATCCTACAAAGGTGCTTTCTTCCCGAAAAATGCAGCATTTAATGGCAGCTTTGTCAAGTCATTTTGACTTAGTTATTTACGATACTGCGCCGCTTTTAGGTTTGGCGGATGCGAATTTGTTGGCGGCTCACACTAACGGATTGATGCTGGTAGTAGGGCTGCATCAAACTGAGCGGGAGGCGCTGGTGTTGGCTTTTGAAGATTTGAAAATGGCGGGGATTCCGCTGTTGGGAATGGTGGCGAATAACGATAAAGGCAGCAGGTATTACTATCAGTCTTACGTGCAGGATTACGTCCAGGAACAGTCTGTTTGAGGGAGGGGAATTGAGAAATGTTTAGCTAATTATCGTAGGGTGCGTCGCTGCGAGATTTTCGCTCTTTTTTTGGGATTTTTGATGGCGACGCACCTTATGCCTAATTCTTGCAAGGTGCGTCGCTGCGAGATTTTCGCTTTTTTTGAGGATTTTTGATGGCGACGCACCCTAGGGTTTTTGTGGTTGAGAATGCAAGGCGGGCGGGACACCCGACAAGATATTTCATCCATCTTGCACCATTCATTGTGAATAAAGCTTTCAGGGGCGGGCGGGACGCCCCACAAGAACATTTAACTTTTGTGGAACAGGCCGTCCAGCCTGTTCTGGAGATTTGTACGTGATTTCAGAAAGACAAATTTTCTTAAGATTTGCGATCGAGACTCTGAACTATAATTAAAAGTAGAGAAATTTAAACAAATCCCGGCACTTGCAACTTGGCAAGACCTGAAAGAAAACGTGGCAGGTAAATTCCTATTTTGTAATATCTTGATACAACTCCCTGCCTAGGCTGATAGCTAGCAGGGAGTTTTGTGTTTTTCACACAGGAGATGAAACAATGGCTATTGCTACTATCAACCCGGCAACGGGAGAAATGCTGAAAACTTTCGAGCCGATCGCGGATGAGGTAATAGAAGCTAAGCTGGAATTAGCACAGCAAGCTTTTAACAAATACCACCACCTGCCGTTTGAACAGAGAGCTCTGTGGATGCAGAAAGCTGCAGACATCTTGGAGCGCGATCGCGAAATTTACGCTGAAATGATGACCCTGGAAATGGGCAAAACGCTCAAATCTGCGATCGGCGAAGTGGAAAAATGCGCCTTAGTTTGTCGGTATTACGCCAAAAATGCCGCTCAATTTATGGCAGACGTACCGGCAACCACTGACGCTAGCAGCAGCTTTGTCCGCTACCAACCGCTGGGCCCTATTTTAGCCGTTATGCCGTGGAATTTCCCATTTTGGCAAGTTTTTCGGTTTGCGGCGCCAGCACTGATGGCGGGCAATGTGGGCTTGCTTAAACACGCTTCCAACGTGCCTCAGTGCGCTTTGAAAATCGAAGAAATTTTCAGGGAAGCTGGCTTTCCCGAAGGAGTTTTTCAAACTTTGTTAGTCGGCGCCGACAAAGTAGCCGATATCGTTGGGGACGATCGTATAAAAGCAGCAACTCTCACCGGTAGCGAACCAGCGGGTGAAAGTTTGGCAGCAAATGCGGGCAAAAATTTGAAAAAAGTAGTGCTGGAATTGGGAGGAAGCGACCCATTTATTGTGATGTCGAGCGCCGATGTAGCAGCAGCTTTATCAACTGCTGTGACATCCCGGATGCTCAATAACGGTCAATCTTGTATCGCCGCCAAACGCTTTATTTTAGCAGAAGAGATTGCCGACGAATTCATCACAGGATTTGTCGAAAAATTCGAGCAATTAAAAGTAGGCGATCCGATGTTGCCCGAAACCGATATCGGCCCTTTAGCTACTCCCGCAATCCTCAAAGATTTGGACAATCAAGTGCAAACTTGCATCCAATCGGGAGCAAAACTTCTGACAGGTGGCCGCCCATTGTCAGAGAATGCCGGCAATTTCTACTTGCCAACTATTCTGACAGATATTCCGCCGAATGCCTCTGCCCGTCAAGAAGAATTTTTCGGGCCCGTAGCTTTAGTATTCCGAGTTGCAGACATCGAGGAGGCGATCGAACTCGCAAATAGCACATCTTTTGGCTTGGGTGCGTCAGCTTGGACTACAGTAAACTCAGAGAGCGATCGATTTATTTCCGAACTAGAGGCGGGCGCGGTATTCATCAACGGTTTAGTAAAATCCGACCCTAGATTGCCCTTCGGCGGTATCAAACGCTCCGGTTACGGACGCGAATTGAGCATCCAAGGAATGCACGAATTTGTTAACATAAAAACAGTGTGGGTGAAATAAGCTCCCACTCTATCAACCGATCGCACAAATCTACATAAGTCTGCGTTTATCTGCGTTTACCTGCGGTTAAAAATTCCCATATAGTATTTTTGCGATCGGTTGAAAAAGACAAAAAAAACCATTAACCGAGGAGAAAAACGGAAATGAACACAGCTCAACTATTGGTAAAATGTTTAGAAAATGAAGGCGTCGAATACGTCTTCGGACTTCCCGGAGAAGAAAATTTAGAAGTTCTAGAAGCCCTGAGAAACTCTTCAATTAAATTTATTACTACTCGCCACGAACAAGGCGCCGCATTCATGGCAGACGTTTACGGTCGTCTCACCGGCAAAGCCGGCGTTTGCTTGTCCACCTTGGGCCCTGGCGCAACTAACTTAATGACAGGAGTTGCTGACGCCAACTTAGACGGCGCTCCTTTAATAGCAATTACCGGACAAGTCGGCACAGACAGAATGCACATAGAATCGCACCAATATTTAGATTTGGTCGCCATGTTTGCGCCAGTTACTAAGTGGAATGCTCAAATTGTTCGCCCCAGCACGACGGCCGAAATTGTCCGCAAAGCTTTTAAAGTAGCTCAAAGTGAAAAGCCGGGAGCAGTTCACATTGACTTACCTGAAAACATCGCAGCAATGCCTGCTGAAGGACAGCCGCTAACAAAAGACAACCGCGAAAAAACTTTTGGCGCTTACCAAAGCTTGAATAAAGCCGCTGTGGCAATTTCCAAGGCAAAAAGTCCTCTGCTTTTAGTAGGAAACGGCGCGATCCGCGCTAACGCCAGCGATGCTTTGACACAATTTGCTACTCGATTGAATATTCCTGTAGCTAATACTTTCATGGGCAAAGGTGTAATTCCTTACACTCATCCTTTGGCGCTTTGGACGACGGGCTTGCAAAAACGCGATTACATTAGCTGTGCTTTTGAAGAAACGGATTTAGTGATTGCTGTTGGCTACGATTTGATTGAATATTCCCCGAAGAAGTGGAATCCTGAAGGAAAAATTCCGATTATTCATATTGGAGCTCTGCCAGCAGAAATTGACAGCAGTTATATTCCTCTTATAGAAGTTGTGGGGGATATTTCTGATTCTCTCAATGAAATTTTGCAGCGTGCCGATCGCATGGAGAAAGTAGACCCTTTTGCTAAGCAATTGCGGGCGGATATTCGCGCTGGGTACGAACAATATGCAGCCGACGACGGTTTCCCGATCAAGCCACAAAAACTCATTTACGATTTGCGGCAAATCCTGGGCCCGGAAGATATTCTTATATCTGATGTGGGAGCTCACAAAATGTGGATCGCGCGGCACTATCATTGCGATCGCCCGAATACCTGTTTGATTTCCAACGGCTTTGCGGCGATGGGAATTGCGATTCCGGGTGCGGTAGCTGCAAAACTCGTTTATCCCGATCGCAAAGTAATAGCAGCCACCGGCGACGGCGGTTTTATGATGAATTGCCAAGAGTTAGAAACTGCTTTGCGAGTCGGTACTAATTTTGTGACGCTGATATTTAATGACGGCGGTTACGGGTTAATTGAATGGAAGCAGCAAGATTATTTTGGTCATTCAGATTTCGTCAAGTTTGGCAATCCAGATTTTGTGAAATTTGCCGAAAGTATGGGTTTAAAAGGCTATCGAGTGGAATCTGCAACGGATTTAATTCCGATTCTGAAAGAAGCCCTGGCTCAAGATGTCCCTTGCGTGATTGACTGTCCGGTAGACTATCGGGAAAATGCGCGTTTCAGTCAATTATCTGGCGATATGAGTTGCAATTTGTAAGAGTAGCCCGCAATCAGGAAACGGCACTGCCGTTTCCTCCATCGCCGTGTTGTTGATGATTATATCCGATCGCCCTTAAATCGCGCTTTTTGACAAGTTGGGACGTAAGGGCGATCGCATGATTTAATCATACTTGTATGCTCAGTAATTAATTAATGAGTGGAATTAATCGCCAAATCACTCTTGACAGCAGGCACATTGCTAAACACTTGCCAGACACGCCACAAATGAGAAGACTGCTTAATAAAGGACGTGCTGCTCATATTTTTAACGATGAGGCTACTATGAATCAGGTAGCTCAAGCCATAATAGAAGATGGAGAATTTACAGGTACGATTCGGGGCTACGATCGTTATGGTATGTTTTTTGCTGAATCAATTGGTTATAGAGTTGACCCGGATGGTAGCCGTCTTTTACTTTACTACGGAGACATAAAAATTGATGCAGAAAACCGATACCACGTTACGCCTCGAAGTCGATTTAGTGAAGAATAACTGGGAATTTACAGAAGTATGGATCGATCCAAATCTTTCACCGCCTTATCTGCTTTTGTTACTCAGTGACGCTGAGGGAAATTGTCGGATATACGATCCGGCTGAGGGTTATAAAGTTGTGTTTTCTAGTCAGAGTTATGATGAAGCGCAGTATTGGCTCTTAGAGGATGAGTATGAACCAGTAGAAGGGCGGCTGAGAGTGTCAGAGTTAGTTTAAATAATTCATGTTGAAGGGGCGATTCCCTACGGGATAGCTGCGCCGCGCGTGCTTTTGACAAGTTGGGATGTAAGGGGGATCGCACTTTTTCAGCTTCAACTATTCGGATTAGCTGTTCCCTGCGTGATGTACTGGATAATCACGTCAAAATCCTTACGGATTTCTGCCAATTGTTTTACCCAAGTATGAGAAGCATAAATCACTTCCTCTTCATTCTGGCGATCGGTTGCAATTTTCTTTTCAATTGCTCTGGATAGTTTGATTTTAACTTGTCCCAGTTGTTATTCTATCAGAGTTTCGAGGTCTTGGGCAATGGTAATAAACTGACTAATTATTTAACTTAAATTGATGCGTTTTTTCAGTCAATTCAGACGTAGTTGAGTTTTTGATTAGTTAAACTAATATAGCAATCCTTGCAGGAGTCGTAAATTTTTTACCCCACCCCAACTCACCCCGAACCCGAGGGGAGGGAGTAAGAAATTCACAAATGATGCGACGATTGCTATATTTGAGCATACTAAGTATGTATGAAATACCCGTTTTGGGCTACTTAAACTAATATTTAAGGACACTAACTAAGCAAGAGCCTATTTTTTGATTGTTTAGCGACACGCAACACTTCTGTCTCAAATCTAATCACTTCAAACCCAATAATAAGGCGATTCCGCCGATCGCACCAACTACCCCCACAACAGCCCGAAGGCTCACTTTTTCGCCCGCCAGCACCGCTAAAGGCAGTATAAATAGGGGACTGGTAGAACAGAGTGCTTGAGCTATTCCTGCGGGTGCATATTTCAGCGCAGTCTGTTGCAGGAAAATTCCGAGATATGTTCCTAAAAAAGCTGCTATAATTATTGCACCTAAGAGTTTTGGCGCTTTTAATTGTTTGAAACTGTCAAGGTTTTTTGGATTCAAAAAGCATAGCATGACTGCCATGCCACCGCTCAAACGCAAGGCTGCTGTCCACAGGGGATCAATATCTATTTGAGTGAAGGCAGCGCGAGATAAAATAGCTCCAATGGCGTGAGATGTTTGTCCTAATAAACTAATGGCTAATCCTTGCCACAAATGTTTTGATGATAAGGTTGTTTCTGCTGTTCGTTCTGCAATTACCCACGCTACGCCGCAGATTGTTAAAAGAATGCCAGTACAAGCAATGGGCGATAACTTTTCTTGCAAAAATATTAAGCCCAATAAAGCTGTTAAAGGTGGAGATAGGCTTTCTAAAAGCAGCGTTCGCCTCGCGCCTAAATATTTTAATACGATAAAGAAAGCGGTGTCTCCGATGCCAATTCCTAGGCCACCGCTGATCAGCAGCATTGCTAAAATATGGGGATTGAGTGCTGGTAAAGATTTGCCTAAAATTAGTGTAGTGGCAAGGAGCATGAAAAGGGCGATCGCGCCTTTGAGCAAGTTTAGCACCACTGCGGGGATTTGCTGTCCCACTCGCTGCCAGATAGTGGAAGATAGAGCCCAGACAAATGCAGCGCCTAAAGCGGCGATTTCACCCATAAAATCTGTTGACTGTTGACTGTTGACTGTTGACTGTTGTCCTTAGTTACCAATTCGCAATTCCCGATGCCCGATTCCCCATGCCATATAAATTAGGGTTCCCGGTAGCCTACCTGGAACCCTAGATTTATTAAGCTTTTTTAGCAATTGGCGGTGAAGATAAATCAATACCATCATGTCCGAATAGAGGAAGGAAGCAATTCGCTTGCAGTTTGGGATTGCTTCCTTACTTTCTTCGGACATCCAATATATACGTCTACCTACTGATTAACCTTGTGGTAATCCCGGAGATTGCGTAGGTTGAAATTGTGACCGCATATCTGTTCTTACCCAAGAACTAAAACGATCGGGACGAACGCATTCAGCATTCTCTAATTCGTCTTTGAGTCTCTTGGCGAAAGATTCAAAGATATCCCCTAAAGCCTGACGATCTGTTAAGCAGCCTTGGAGAGCAATAAGTTGTTCCAGCGTCCAATTATACAGTTGAGTGTCCCCTTGTTCAATGCGTAAATAGAACTGATTCTCAAACTGTGCAAGATTAGAGTAGAAGTTCTCAACTTCTGACTTAATCAAGTTCATATCCAGGTAGAATTGTTGCTGTTTCAATTCTGCAAAAATCGTATTTTTGAGGTTCTGCGTGAAGTTTTGGTTCAGCTCCTGATTGACGAGAGTAGAGACATCATTACGGAAGTTGAGAATCTTGTTATCCAAGCTAGTATTAATGCGATTGTCAAGATCATTGACAACATTATTAGTCACTAACTGCACGCTATTATTGCTAGATTGATTAACAATCGTACTGATGCGTTTGTCCATGTTAGCTTCAATCTGCTGAATGACCAGATTTTTAATGTTTTGGCTTTGGTCAGCAATTTTGAGATTAACTACCGCATTAATCCGCTGATCCATGTCGTGTTGAATTTGCTGAACAATTTGAGTGTTAATATCTTGAGATAGATTAGACACTTTGAGGTTCACGACATTATCGATGCGTTGATCGATGTAAGTTTGCATTTGCTGAATCACCAGATTCTTCACATTCTGGGTTTGATCAGAAATCTTGATGTTCACCACATTCTCAACACGCTGATCAATATTATGTTGGAGTTGCTGAATTACCTGATTAGTGATCTCTTGAGATTGATTCGCGATTTGGACATTAACGGAGTTACTAATGCGCTCATCAATATCAGCCGACATTTGATTAATTACCTGGGTATTAATCTCCGTAGACTGACTGGCAATTTTGATGTTAACTGCATTCTCAATCCGTTGCTCAAGTTCAGTTTGCATTTGCTGAACTACGAGGTTCTTAACTTCTTGAGTCTGATTAGACACTTTGAGATTAACGACGGACTCAACACGCTCATTGAGTTCGGTTTGCATTTGTTGCAGCACTAAGTTTTTAATCTCTAGGGTTTGTTCAGAGATTCTTAAATTCACCTGCTCACTAACAATGCGGGGGATTCGGGAAATAAATAAGTCGTTGAGATTTTTGTTGAAGTACCCCGACCAATTATGGAAATTCTGATTAAAACTAACTTCCATTTGTTGGGTAAGAGTCTTAAGCATAAACTCCAGCCGTGCTACCTTCATCCCTAAGTCTTTAGCTTGAGTTTGATAGCCTTTAAGCAGCCATTTTTCCAAATTGTCCCAATAAGCTTCTTTTTTCTCGTTCGGGTCATCTGTTACTGTGATGGAACTATTGATTTGGGCTGCCATTTGCTGCCACATTTGTTCCATCTGAGCTTGGTCAAAAGTGAACCCAAATCCACTGCCAATATTGATATTTTCAGGAACCGGACTAGTTGTACCACCAGAGCTAATTGTACCACCAGAGCTAATTGTACCACCAGAGCTAATTGTACCACCAGAGCTAGTTGTACCACCAGAGCTAGTTGTACCACCAGAGCTAGTTGTACCACCAGAGCTAGTTGTACTGCCAGAGCTACTTGTACTGCCACCACCCACTACACTAACAGTGCTTCCGCTGCTGCCCGTACCAGGTTTTACTGATGACTGTGCATATTCTTGGGCTACTTCTAGATCGCTGATGTTGTTGATTTCTAAAACAACTTGCCCTTCGTTATCTTCTATGTATGTATCAAAAAAGAAGCCGGAGAGGGTGGTTTTTTGTTTGACTTCAAAAATAACGTCATCTTTGAAGCCATTTAAGGAACACCAACTTTCGCTAAGTTCAATTCCTGTCAACTTGGAGATAAATTTTCCCCCTTGAAGCAACAGTAACGCCCAAGGTTCTAATTGGAATTTTTTGGCTTCTGCTCCATAAGTGGCATTGCTTTCCCGAATCTTGACGCGATAGTTCCCTGGGGCTAACTCGATAGAATTAGCATTGGCTTTTTTAAGAGTGGAGAGATAATTGCCATCCAGCGAATAGCAGTTTTCCTTGCTATCAACGGTTAAAGTTTGGGGGTTAAACTGTTGATTGCCAGTGATTGAAACAGTGACTTGTCCTTGATTATCACCACTATAAGTATCAAAGAATAAAGCACAGACTACAGCTTTTTCTTTGATGTCTAACTGCAATTTGTCGTTATAGCCGTTTAAAGTTGCCCAAGTTGCACCTGTCTCAACACCTGTCTTTGTGTTGATAAAGGTACTGTCATCAAGTCCATAAATCCAGAGAAAAACAAAAGGCTCAGCGACGGTATTGTCGGCACTATAACTGTAGCTACCACTGGTAATTTGGATGTCAAAAGTTCCTTTGTCTAATGTCAGAGACTTAGCAACATTTTGTTGCAAGCTATTCATCTGAGCGGTATTGATAACGTAACAGTTTTCTTTGGTATCAATCGTTAACAGTTTCATAGTTTCGTCACCGGTTGTAGTAGTTGTTGCACCTTGTGCCGTTTCAGTCTTACCTTTTGAAGTGATGGTTGCGATCACTTCTGCTGCTGGTTGATAAACCGCAATTCCTGCCCAACGACCGCTAGGCTTGGTTTGAGCCACTAATGTGCCTTTACCTGTCTTGGTATTAATGCGGATTAATTGACCGTCTTTTCCCAAATTAAAAAATCTGCCAGTAACGCCATAAAGGACATTGCCAACAAATTCCATACTGCCAATACCAGGAAATCCGGTATCACCAATAGTTTTAACTTCGCTAGTATCGAGATTGCATCTAGCAAGTAATTTCTTCTTTTGGTAGCCAATTAATGTGATATATGCTATGCCATTGCTATCAAAGGCAACTTCGCCACAGTTGTAGTCTTTATTAGCTACGGTAGCTACTGGTGTACCTTTTCCTGTTTTGATATCAAGGGCAATCAGTTGTTTAGCTGTGGTGGCATAAAGGGTTTGACGTTGGGCATTATAAGCCAAGCCGGCTGTAGCAAAGCCCGTATCCCCAATGACAGCCGTATCGCCCGTTTTGATGTCAATTTTTACAAGCTGCGTTGTGTCGCCTTCTCGATCAATGCCATAGAGTTGTGAATCAACAAAGGCAATATCATAAACTTCTGTAATGATCTCACCGATGAATGTTGCTTTACCTGTGGCTAAATCAAGAGTATACAGTTTACTTAACTGATTTGAGACACAATCTTGGATATACACTGTCCCTGGAACCATAGCTAAATCCAAAGAAGATATATTGCTTGCCTGATTACTCATCTTTTTCTGTTTTTATTACATAAAAAAGCAGATGAAAGTAATAGTGCGGTTGCTCACCAGTTATTTCAACTGAATTTGGGAAAATACTCGGCTAGCAACGACAGCCACCAGCAAGGGCGAGTTAAAGTGATGAGATATGCACTTGGAGCTACCAAGCCCACCGTTCTTTATTAATACATCACCGAGTTTTCTGGCAATGGGCGGGGAGAGAATCGAACTCTCATACCTTTCGGTGTCAGATTTTGAGTCTGATGCGTCTACCAATTTCGCCACCCGCCCTTTTTGGTGTCACCATCATAACACACAGATCGATTTCCTGCAAGCAAATATTCATAATCTTTTGAACTTGCCCAGCGATCAATCTCTCTGGCCCACAATACTGGTACAGGATGGGACAACTAAGCCGTCTGAGCTTGTTTGAGCATTTCTCCCAGTTGAGTGCTGCTCACAAAGTTCTTTATTAATACATCACCGAGTTTTCTGGTAGTGGGCGGGGAGAGAATCGAACTCTCATACCTTTCGGTGTCAGATTTTGAGTCTGATGCGTCTACCAATTTCGCCACCCGCCCTTTTTGTTGGTTTCAGCATCATAATACACCGATCGATTTTGCACAAGAGATTCATAATCTTTTGAACTTGCCCAGCGATCGATCTCTCTGGCGCGCAATACTGGTACAGGATGGGACAACTGAGCCGTCTGAGCTTGTTTGAGCATTTCTCCCAGTTGAGTGCTGCTGAGGTCGTCGTAGGCTCGCGCCTGCGCCAAAAACGCATCGACATTCAGTTTGGAAGCTAAAGTCGGCGAACCTCCGGCCAGTTTCATCAACAGTGATGCTACCACTTTTGGGTTTTGAGTGGCGAGCAAGGCGGCGCGATCGCACGTAAATTCTGCACACCGCAACCATTCCAACATTTGCGCCTGCAAACCCTGGGCCAGTACGGCTCCCACCGGCGAAATTTGGCCGGCGGCCAACACAATTAAATTAGCCAGAGTCAGGTAAACTCCGTGTTCGCACTTCAAATGCCCCAACTCGTGAGCAATTACTGCCTTAACTTCCTCATCTGTGAGCAAATCAATCAGAGAAGTGTGCATCACCACAAAAGGCTGTTTTCCCCGCATCGCAAAGGTGTAAGCATTCGGCATCGGATGCTGGCGGACATAAAGCTGCGGCGGTTCCAAATCAAGAGTTTTGCAGGCATCCAACAGTAATTGATGCAGGTGGGGCAATTGATTTTCGCCGACTTGGACGCTGGAAGCCAGATTTTCCAGCATGAAAAACTGTTCGCCAAGTTGTCCTAGCAACTGCCGCACCATCAAATCCAGGCCGGGAAGTTGTTTGAGAGTGTTGGTGGCTTCCAAGTCTAGCGGGTGGCGAAACTGGTCTGCTTTTAAACCGATGAGCGGTAGGTTCGACATTGTAGTGATTATTCATTAGTCAACAGTTAACAGTCAACCGTCAACCGTCAACAGTTAACCGTCAACAGTCAACAGTCAACGGTCAACTGACTAATTAACAGTTTAAACCCGATCGCACGGGATTGACAGGAGCCTCAGCAGTCGCCGGGTCTGTACCCTCTTTGACGCGTCGCAACTTAGCTCCCAATTTTTGCAGTTTCACCTCTAACTGCTCATAGCCGCGGTCTAAGTGCTGCAAGCTGCTGATGGTGGTGACACCATCGGCGGCAAGTCCCGCTAATACTAACGCCGCCGAAGCCCGCAAATCTGTTGCCACTACTGGCGCACCGGACAGCCGCGACACTCCGCGCACAATCGCGACATTGCCTTTAAGGCGAATGTCTGCGCCCATGCGGTTGAGTTCTGCTACGTGGCGCAAGCGATTCTCAAACACGGTTTCTTTGATCAAGCTGTCGCCTTCGCTCAGTGTCAGCAAAGCCATAAACTGAGCCTGCATATCTGTGGGGAAACCAGGGTAAGGCAGAGTTTCGATGTCTGTGGCCGAGTGAGTTTGGCCGGGAACTATCCGCAAAATGTCGGGGGATTCTGCAATAATTTTCGCCCCAATTGTCTTCAATTTGGCAATGACTGCGGTCAGGTGGTCGGGAATTACCGGCGACAAACTGATTTCGGAGTGAGTGATGGCTCCGGCTACTAAAAATGTTCCGGCTTCAATGCGATCGGGAATAATTGAATAGTCTACGGCGTGCAGCTTGGGAACTCCCGAAATGACGATCGTATTCGTGCCAGCGCCTTGAATTTTTGCTCCCATGGCGCGGCAGAAATTCGCCAAATCTGCGACTTCCGGCTCTTGAGCCGCATTTTCAATCACGGTTTCTCCTTCCGCCAGAGTCGCCGCCATCATCAAAGTTTCAGTTGCGCCGACGCTGGGGTAGTCCAAATAAATTTTGGCTCCTTTCAGGCGGCGGTTCGGCCCTTTGACGTAAGCGTGAACCGTGCCGTGGTCGATGTGGACTTCGGCGCCGAGGGCTTGCAGACCGCGAACGTGGAGTTCAACGGGTCGGGCGCCGATGGCGCACCCACCGGGCAAGGGGACTTTAGCAAATCCCAAACGCGCTAGCAGTGGCCCGATGATGAAGAAGCTCGCCCGCAGTTGGCTGACTAATTCGTAGGGGGCTTGAGCGTCTATGAGGTTGCTGGCGTTGATGTCTAAAACGTCGCCGTTCTGCTGTAAGTTGACTCCTACAGCCGAGAGAATTTGCCCCATGCGGGCGACATCGACTAGACCGGGAACGTTGCGGAGACGGCAATCCTCTGGGCATAGCAGGGATCCTGCCATGACTACTAAGGCCGAGTTTTTGGCGCCGCTGATTTTGACGTGTCCTTTAAGAGGCTGGCGACCCCAAATTTGCAATACTTGTTGGTCGCTTTCAGGTGAAGCTGGCAGGTTAGATGAGTTCTGAGCTGGTGTAATGGGTTTGCCCTCCATAATTCGCTTCGTTACTTTATACATTATTAATTTTGGTTCGATTTTACCGGAAAGTTTTTATATGTCTAGGGGGAACATGAGGAATTCCCACAATTATATTTGCTGGAATTCACTAGGGGCAAGGCTTTCAGGTTTAATTGCACAAATAATTTCGATCGAGTCTCATGGAGTTATCTGTATCAAAATTTACGTTCATTTGTAGCGGTAGCTCTGGTCGCAGATGTTGTACTTTTGTCAACTATCTTTTGAAGTAAAAGCTGACTTTGTTGTTGAGAAAGGTGTAAGATATCGGTTCGATCGACAATGCCAGAAAGTTAACACATTGTCGATCGCCCCATTGCCTGTGCTACCCTGTGACAACAACCTAGAGCCAAAGCTACTCCTAGCACATGGTTCACATTAAACGGATCGAACTGACTAACTTTAAATCTTTTGGCGGCACGACGGCCATTCCCGTGCTGCCCGGTTTTACTGTGGTTTCCGGGCCCAACGGTTCTGGGAAGTCCAACATCCTCGACGCTTTGCTGTTTTGTCTCGGACTTTCGAGTTCTAAGGGAATGCGGGCTGAACGTTTGCCGGATTTGGTGAACAGCGCCCAAAACAAACGCGGTACGATCGAAGCTAGCGTGACTGCGACTTTTGCCCTGGAAGATGTGGGAGAGGAATGGTTCGCCCGCGATGAAGATGAGGATGAAAATGCAGCAGATGAGTTATCTGTTGAAGCAGAGGAAGTCGAAGGGATAAAAATTACCGAAACTCAAGACAACAACGGCCAATCATCTTCTGTCAATCAAGAATCGCCTCTATCTGTTGCAGAAGCCGAAGGGATAAAAATTACCGAAACTCAAGACAACAACGGCCAATCACCTGCTGTCAATCGAAAATCCAAAATCCAAAATCCAAAATCGGATGAGTTATCTGTTGAAGACGTAGAAGAGATAGAAATCGCAGCAACTCAAGACAACAACGGGCAACTACTCGCTACTAATAAAAAATCCAAAATCCAAAATCCAAAACCGGATGAGTGGAGTGTAACCCGCAAACTTCGGGTAACTCGCCAAGGTACTTACACTTCAACTTATTACATTAACGGCCAACCTTGCACGCTGACTCAACTTCACGAACAACTCAACCGTTTGCGAATTTATCCCGAAGGCTATAACGTCGTCCTACAAGGAGACGTTACCAGCATTATTTCGATGAATTCTAAGGAACGCAGAGAAATCATTGACGAATTGGCTGGGGTGGCTCAGTTCGATCGCAAAATCTCTTTAGCTAGGCAAAAGTTGGATGAAGTTAAGGATGTGGAAGAACGCAGCCGAATTGTGGAAAAAGAGCTGATTTCTCAGCGGGATAGACTTGCTTCCGATCGCACAAAAGCGGAAAAATATCAAAAATTGCGGGCGGAATTTCAAGAAAAGTCGCAGTGGGAAATTGTGCTGAAATTCCGGCAATTACAGCAACAAGAATGGAAACTGCGAGAACAAATCGAAACGGGCGATCGCACTTCTGCATCTCTCACCGAACAACTGCAAACAATTAGCACCCAAATTCAAGAAGCAACGGCCGAACTTGATGCGCTGAATGCCCGCGTTAAAGCTTTGGGAGAGTCGGAATTGTTGGCTTTGCAAGCCACGATTGCGACTCAGGAAGCGGAACGGCGACAACTGCAAAACCGCAAACAGGATTTGGAAACAACTGCTGGGCAACTGGCTGCTAATATAGCACAAACCGAGTCAGAAGTTCGGCAATTTCGGCAAAGTTTGGAGCAAATTGAGATTGAAATATCTTATGTTAAGTCTCAAACAGGAAGTTTGCAGGAACAGCGGGACGCAGCCCAGAAAAGTTTAGATGAAAGTCGAGAAGTTGCAAGTGCGATCGCCTCGACGGCCGAAGTTTGGGTACAGCAGCAAACGGAACTGCACCGCCAAATCGAAACAATTCAACAAACTTTGGAACCGCAGCGTACAGAACAAGCTACTATCGGAGAAAGAGCCGATCGCCTGGAAAGCCAAATTCAAGAACAAAACCAATCGCTGCAAGTATTGGAACAGGAAATTACAGCGAAAAAAGAGCAGCAATCTCGCCTTGTGGAAACCAAAGGCATTACTTCTTTGCAAGTAGAATCGCTAAATCAGATTTTAGTCGAAGCCGAACAAGAATTGCAACTGCAACAGGAAACTCAAACTCGTTTGTTGGAAGAACAGCGGGAAAGACAGCGCAAATTAGACAAGCTAGAAGTGCAGTTTCAAGCACTGCAAGAAGCGACCGGAACGTTTACGGCAAAAATTGTCGCGCAAAGCGGAATTGGCGGAGTTTGCGGCTTGGTGGCTCAACTCGGCAGGGTAGAACCACGCTATCAATTAGCCCTGGAAATTGCGGCGGGCGGGCGCATGGGAAATATGGTGGTGGAAGATGACAGCGTGGCTGCTGCTGCGATCGAATTGTTGAAACAAAAACGGGCGGGAAGGATGACGTTTTTGCCTTTGAATAAGATTAGGGGCGGCAGGTATTCGGTGAATGAAAATTTGCGGCGCGCGGCTGGGTTTGTGGATGCGGCTGTGAATTTGATTGATTGCGATTCGCGGTATCAGGAAATTTTTGCTTACGTTTTTGGCAGTACGGTTGTGTTTAGCAACCTCAGTGATGCCCGCCGCTATTTGGGACAGTACCGAATTGTCACTTTGGACGGGGAAATTTTGGAAACCAGCGGGGCGATGACTGGGGGAAGTTCTACTAATAGATCTACCTTACATTTTGGCACGGTTGAGGCTAGTGAGGCTGCTAGTGAAGCGCGGACGATCGCGTCTTTGCAAGAAAGGTTGGAGGAAATTGAGCGGATTTTGGAACGGTGCAAAATTGCGATCGATCGCGCTTCTGTTGCAGTAAAAACTCGCAGCCAAGAATTGATGGAAGCGAAACAGAATTTGCGCGAAAATCAGTTGCGCTTGGAACAGTTGGATTCAGAAATTAAGAATTTGCAAGCGCAACAGGAACAAGTGCGATCGCAAATTGCGAAAAATACACAGGAATTAACTAATTCGCGATCGAGATTGCAGTTGCTGGAACGAGAATTGCCCGCACAAGAAACTCAATTGCAGCAGTACCGGCAAACTTTGGCGCAGTTGGAAGAGTCAAACAGTCACAGCGAATGGCAGCAAATGCAATCGGGTTTGCGCGCTCTGGAAGCGCAACTGCAAGAGCGAGAATTGGCTCTGAGAAACGTCCAGCAACGCCTTGTAGACTTGGAAAATCAATTCGGGCGTTTGGAAGACAAAATTAAGGAAGGCAGCGAGAAATTGCAGGAATGGCAAGTGCAGCAAAACGCGGGGGCGGATGCACTCGATCGCATTGTTTCGCAGCAGTTAGAACTCGATGGACAAATTGCCACAGCTAAGGCGGCTTTGGGGGAAATTGAGGAAAAATTGGGCGTGCAGAAGGGAGATCGCGATCGGGCGGAATCTCAACTGCGAGAACAGCATTTAGCCAAACAGCAGTTACAATGGCAGTTGCAAAAACTCCACGAAACCCAGCAAGAACGCCGGGAACAATTGGCCGCAATCCGCACTCTATTGGAAACGCAGCGGGCGGAAATGCCCGACCCCGTGCCGTCGATTCCTGAAAATGTCGAGAAAGCCAATTTGACGGAATTGCAGCAGGAAGTAAAGGCGATCGCCAAACGCATTCAAGCTTTAGAACCTGTCAATATGCTAGCCTTGGAAGAGTACAACCGCACTCAAGAACGCCTTCAAGAATTGAGTCAAAAATTGACGACATTGGAAGGAGAACGCACTGAACTGCTGTTGAGAATCGAAAATTTTACCACACTCAGGCGGCGCGCTTTTAAGGAAGCTTTCGACGCAGTTAACGAGAACTTCCAGACTATCTTTGCGGAACTTTCCGAAGGCGATGGCTATCTCCAGCTAGATGACCAGGAAGACCCCTTCAGCAGTGGCTTGAATTTGGTGGCTCACCCGAAGGGCAAACCCGTACAGCGGCTGGCTTCCATGTCTGGAGGCGAAAAGTCGTTGACGGCGCTGAGTTTTATTTTTGCGCTGCAACGCTACCGCCCGTCTACGTTTTACGCTTTTGATGAAGTGGATATGTTTCTGGATGGGGCAAATGTGGAGCGATTAGCTAGAATGATAAAACGACAGTCTGAACAAGCCCAGTTTATTGTTGTGAGTTTGCGGCGACCTATGATTCAATCGGCTGAGCGTACAATTGGCGTTACTCAAGCGCGGGGAGCTTATACTCAAGTCATAGGACTGAAGTTGTAGTCCCGGAGTTTCTGTTAACGCTCGTGTTGAGTGATATATGTACTTAATAAATCAGGATTAAAGTTAGAATGACATCCGAACAAATCTGCCAACGCTCCGACATTCTAGGCACTCAGGTCATCACCCGCGACAGAGGTAAACGCTTGGGGGTGGTTAGTCAATTGTGGGTGGACATCGATCGGCGGGAAGTTGTGGCGATCGGTCTGCGTGATAATATATTTGCGGTCGCTGGAATGCCGAGGTTTATGTTCCTCAGCAATGTCAGCGAAATCGGCGACGTGCTGTTGGTGGAAGATGAGAGCGCGATCGAAGATGATGTTGATGTTGAAGTCTACAGCATTTTGATTAACAGCGAAGTTATTACCGAAACCGGCGAACTTTTAGGTAGGGTGCGGGGCTTTAGGTTCGACCCCGAAGACGGTAAGTTAGTTTCTATAATTATCGCTTCCCTGGGAATCCCCCAAATCCCCGACCAAGTTCTCAGCACTTACGAGTTGGGGATTGAAGAAATTGTCAGCAGCGGCCCGAATCGCTTGATTGTGTTTGAAGGTTCCGAGGAAAGGCTCAGGCAGCTTAGTGTGGGTTTGCTGGAGCGCGTCGGTTTGGGCCAAGCACCTTGGGAACGAGAAGAGGACGAGGCAGGTTATTATCCGAAACCCGTGGCTACGGGAAATCAATTGGGCCCGGGCGTGCGGATACCCGCACCGGAAATGCGGAGCAGGGTAGCTGCGCCTGCGGTGGAGGAAGTTCCTTGGGATGAGGATTTAGAGTGGAATCGCTCTGCGGTTCGCCAGCCGCCGATGCGCGCGGTGCAGGTACAGCAGCAGCCCATCGACGATTACGAGGATTACGAAGAGGATAATTGGGGCGGCGAGGAGGACGATTACGAGGAGGAGTACGAGGAAAAGCCACAATACACTCGCGCCGAGTTTTCTCGCCCGAAGCAGCCGGTGGTGGAGTACGAGGATGATGTGGAGGCTGATGCTTGGGCTGACGATGAGGCACCGAAGCCTTACCAGGCTCCTCGGGTGAATATCCCTGAGAAAACTAAGACTCCTGAGTACGAGGAGGAGGCTGGTTATTAGAAATTAATCAATTAGCTCAAACCAATATTTTGCACTCTTCTTAAGAACGGGCAAGATGCCCGTTCCACAATCAAGTTTATTTTTTGTGGAACGGGCTTCTAGCCCGTTGCTGATATTGGTGCAAGATGTGAGTTTAAACTCAGATGTGGCACTATTCTCGCTTAACAGGCTTTCGGGCCTGTTCCACAAAAAGTAGATTTTCTTGTGGAACGGGCTTCTAGCCCGTTGCTGATATTGGTGCAAGATGTGAGTTTAAACTCAGATGTGGCACTATTCTCG
>NZ_JAUBTR010000010.1:16023-40508 GCF_036705045.1 Microcoleus sp. BR0-C5 | reverse complement strand
ACAGGCTTTCGGGCCTGTTCCACAAAAAGTAGATTTTCTTGTGGAACGGGCTTCTAGCCCGTTGCTGATATTGGTGCGATCAATCTAATTAAATTAGAGCCATGAACTAGATAATACTGGCATGGCAGTTTATTATACTTTTGCTGACGTTTCATATTATGTTAATGAGAAAAAAAAATGCTAAAAATGTTGCTTTCAGATTAATAACATATCTAATTTTTCCAATTTTTTTATCCACCACCACGGCTGAAATCGTCTTGCGAGTTGCGGGATACAAACCCTGGGAAATAGAAAATCTTGATGTTGTGGTCGAACCAAAAGGTAACTTTTTTACCAAAGACTCCGAACTCGGCTACAAGCATTTGCCGGGTAAATTCAAGGTGATACTTAACGGCAATTACTCATTTAATACAACTCATATCAATAATAGTTTAAGAATAACCCATCCCCTCAATACTTACAATTTATCGTCAAAAAAGCCTGAAATTTGGATATTTGGCTGTTCTTTTACCTACGGTTGGTCATTGAATGACAGCGAAACTTATGCTTGGTTGCTGCAAGAGAAATTACCCAAATATGAAATAGTGAATTTTGGCGTTAACGGCTACGGCACGCTGCACTCGTTGATTCAATTCAAAGAAGCACTCAAACAAGGAAATAAACCCAAAATTGCGGTGATTGCTTATGCGGGATTTCATGACCGCCGCAATACTTTGTTAAGGGCGAGACGAAAGCAAATGGCTGCTTGGAATAAACTGGGTATTTTATTCCAGCCCGATGCTAGGTTGAATAGAGAAAATAATTTTACCTACAGCATGGCAAAACTTGAATATACCGAGTTCCCGCTGATGCGGGTTTCTGCATTAAGCCATTTTTTAGAGGTTAATTACAATCAATTTGAAGAGGGATTGTACAAAAGTCACGATGTTTCTAAGGCAATTATTGAAGAGTTTAACCGGGTGGCCGAGGCTAATGGTGTTAAGTTAGTTGTGGCCGGAATTAATGTCGGTTCTGCTAAGATGTTGGGGGAGTTAAGTCAGGAGGGAATTGCTACGGCGGATATTTCGGTTGATTTGAAAATACCTGCCAATAATAATTTACCTCATGACCTGCATCCAAGTGCGATCGCGAATCGGCAATATGCAGAAAAGTTGGAAGGTTTTTTGCAACGTACTGTTTTAAGGTAACAATCTTGGACGCGCATCCATACCAAAGAAACCGGGTTTTTACCGAAATTAAAAGTTTTGATGCAAGATTTTGGCAAAAAAACCCGGTTTCTGACTACCCGTGCGTCCAGGACTATACAATTGATTGAGGGTTGCTAGAGTGATGGAAGTATTTGATGTTGTTTCTTTTAAATTGCCTCGAAAATTTCTAATAGATGGGTTTTTCCTGTTTTTACTTGTTCTCCTCACAGTTGCAGTAACATCAATCTATGTATCCAGCGAACATACTTTTTATTGGTGGGATTACGCGGGATACAATACCGCTACAGTCAACACGGCAAATTTATTTCGAGAGTCGCCAGATAAAGCATGGCGCGGAGTTATAGAATCGCTATCTAAGGAAAAAAACCTGTTAATTTCTCTGCCGTTAGTGCCGTTTATTCTCTTATTTGGCGATTCTCGGCTGAGTTACATTCTCAGCGTATCCCTAATTTATGTGCTGCCGTTTCGCCTGTTGCTGGGGGCAATTTCGGCAAAGCTAATTCCAGTTTATCCCCGCCGGGTATTTTGGTCAACGGTGCTGCTGAGTTTATTAATTCCTATGAGTTGGATACCGACTCTGCGGGGATATCTGGATACTGGCGGCTGTGTGTTTGTAGCCTTGGCAATTTTGGTTTATTTGCAGGATGTTAAGCTGAAATCTTGGTGGAAAATCCCGTTAATTGGGTTTTTGCTGGCGGTGGCGATTCTGTTGCGGCGCCATTTTGCTTATAGTGCGATCGCATTTTTTGGTGCAGCAACTTTACAGGCTTTGATAGAGTTTATTGTATTAATATACCGTAAGGAAACGGCCTTGTCCTCTCCCAAAGACAAGGACGGAACAGTGCCGTTTGCCTATAGATGCTTGTTTGAATCCGGTATCAAATTGGGTTTGATAGCTGCAACTAGCTTGACTATTTTAATGTTGGTAGCGGGAGATTTTACTCGCAGTGCTCTGACTGTTGACTACCGCAATTTGTATGTCGCTTGGAGTTTGCCTGTAAATGATATTTTAACTCGTTATGGGTCTTTTTACGGTTTGGGAACTTGGCTGCTGGTAGTGATTGGTTTTTCTGCGGGAATTCTCACTCGAATCCTGGTTCCGGCGGCGGCTATTTTTGTTTCGTTGTTTGGGGTTTTGTCGCTGATTGAATGGCTGTTAGTTTTGCGTTACGGCTACTTGCACTATACAATTCATATTACACCGATCGCACTTTTAGGACTATCCACATTTTTCTGGACAACTTGGCTGACACTCAAGGGAAAAGTCCGGTATTTCATGCTGGGCGCGGCGGGTTTGTACCTGGTTTTGAATGCCGCAGTCGGGTTAATTCCTCTCAAAATTGATTTGTCAAGACTGTTTATGGCTAATTTTCCGCCGTTAGTGCGATCGGACTACGACGAAGTTGTAAAATTAGTAGAGTTTCTGCGAAAATTAGCACCCAACGAAGAACCGATTTATATTGTCGGTGCTTCTAACAATTTCAATGCTAACATACTCAGACAAGCCAACCGAAAATTAAACCCGCCGGAGGGTTGGTGGAAATTAAATACCATCGGGAGACCGCAAATTGACTCGCGCGATACTTACCCGCTACCGGAGTTGTTGCAGGCACAATATGCGGTGGTTGCTGTACCTTTTCAGCAGGTGTTACCGACTGACGAACAAGTTTTGCGATCACACGAACAAGATGTTGTTAAAGTTGTGTACGATGCCTTTACTCAAAACTGGGAAATTGCCCGCGATTTCCAATTGCTACCGGAACAGTTTAAGCTAGAAAACGGCGTGACTGTCAGCGTTTACCGGAGGATGCGGCCGACTGATACAGCAACGGCAGTTAGGACTCTGGAGGCGATGCAGCGGCAAATAGTCGATCGACCAGGCACGCAGTTAGATTGGATTAGTTTGCATCAATCCATCTACACAAGTGTCAATTATTCAGTCAGTCAAGAATCGGATAACATATATAATATTGTAACTCATCCAATTAAAAACAGCCAGAAACTCGCTACATCTTTTCTGTATTTAGGTTCCATTTCAGACAAAGTAAAAGTTACGGGCAAACTCAATTTACCTAACAAACAATGTCCGGGAGTTGTCCTGCGCTTGACTTTGTGGGACAAGCAAGGTAAATTAATAGACTCAGCAGAGATGGCTTATAGTCCAAAAAGTGCGATCGGCTTAAATCTATTAGTTGAGAGCAAAAATCCCCTTTATCCGCTGCTTGAGGTATTGAGTAGCAGCAAACAGGATTTAACAAACCAATGCCAACTAGAGATTAACAATTTGGCTGTCAGTAGGTAAGTTGAACCGTCAATGCAAAAACATCAAAAATCCCACTGGTATTTTAATCTATCTCTCTATACTTTTGTCATCATCGGCTCCCTGATGGCAACTGGCTATATTTTTCCCATTGGAGGGAATTTTCCCGAAGTGCCGCCAATTCAATTTATGCTAAATCCTGAACTGTATAAAAATGATTATTACGTTCAGGAAATGGTGAAATTTAATCCGAGATATTACTATTATTATATCATCTATTTGCTCGCCAACTTAGGAACCAGCATTCCCCTAGCGCACTTTATTTATCAATTTATAGCCTTCGGTTCATTTATCTTAGCTTGCTACGCAATTATCAATATCTATACTAATTCAAAACTGCCAGCAGCAGCGATGGCTTTTTTATGTATAGCCGCTTCATTTACCGATGTTGGTAACACGCTGATATTTTCCACCAAATCAGTACCCAGTACCTTCGCAATGGGTTTCGCAATCTGGGGAATTTACTTTAGTTTGCGCCAGAAATGGTTGACCGGATATTTATTTTTTGGACTGGCTTGTCTGCTGCAATTTTTAGTGGGTTTGTTGCCGGGATTGATGATGGTTCCCGTTTTATTTATTGAATCTGTAAGACAGCGGAAGTTCAAAACATTGATTTTGGCGATCGCACTTTTAGCAGCAATGGCAAGTATCGTTTACGTACCGATGTTATTAACAGGTACTACCAGCACTCAAACTATCGACAACGCCGATTTTGTCTACATTCACGCAAAAGTCCGCAACCCCCACCACATCCTCCCGTCAAATTGGGATTTGGGGAATTGGTTCAACTTTATATGTTTCATAATTGGTGGGTTGCTGTGCATCAAAAATTCCGATTTATTGCCAAAAGAAGACAAGATTAATTTTTATGTAATTGTTGGCACATCAATTTTTGCATTATTTATAAATTACGTATTTGTCGAAGTTTATCCTTTAGCTTTTATCGCCAAACTACAGTTAGCTAGAACTGTACCTTTTGCTCAATTAATTATATTTATTGCTGTTGCTTTGACGGTAGATAGACTTTACATAGACAAACAAATAGCTGTTAGCTTGTTGATGTTAGCTGTACTAACTTTGCCCTTTAGGGGTGTCATTTTCTTAGGATTATCAGTTTGGCAAACAAAAAATTACGTATTGTCCAAACGATATAATATATTATGGTGGATTTTAGCAGCAGGAACGGTAATTTTCAGCTTGATATATCCGGTGACTGATTCATGGGAAATAATTGGCGATCGAATAATTAGCATCCCAATCTTTTTCTCAATCCTCGCCTTCCCATTTATTTTAGAAAAAACATCCCTAGCTACATCTATAAAACAGACTCTAACTCACACATTAGCCTTAATAACTACCGCCACCTTAGTTTTTGGAATAGCAGGAATTCTGCCCAAACCTATATTAAATGTATTTCAAACAAGAGTTAATATCAATGCGGTTCCCAGAGACGACTTAAGCAAATTAGCTGTGCGATTTTCGCAAAGTAGCAGCCGCGATTCACTCGTATTAATTCCCCCCTCAGTTACCAGCTTCCAGTTTTTCTCCGAAAGGGCGATTGTCGTCAACTTCAAGAACTTTCCCTTTACCGAAAAAGGCATCAAAGAGTGGCAAACTCGCATGGAAGCTGTTTTAGGAATTCCCTTAAACCCGCAAATGATTTGGGGCGGAAATGACTTCTTCATCCGCCGCAGCAGTGGGGATTTAGTCAAAGTAGCCAGAAAATATCAGGCAGATTATATCCTCACTCGTAGCGATTGGCATCCAAATATTCAAGGAGAAATCGCAGACAAACAAGGCAAATGGATACTGTATAAAATCAGATAATACTATTCTTGAAAATATGAGATATTTCTTCAGTCTGCGGAGGCAGACTTTGCTTGTGTAGAAGCGATTTCAATCGCCGTTTCAATCGCCGTTTCCATCTTGCGGTTAAATATCAAAACCAGAATCATCAATAATTTCGCTAATTTGCTTATCCACATAATCAGCATCCACATTCCGCGCCATCAACTCAGCTAAAATCCCCAAAGAAATCAACTGCACCGACAGAATTGTACACAAAATCCCAAAAAATAACAAAGGTCGATTGCCGATCGGCCCAAAATTCATCCCCGCCAAATTCAGAAACCAAATAACTATCAAATAACTCAGCGAAACAGTTCCCACCAACCCAAAAGACAACCCCAAACCCCCAAACAAATGACCCGGTTTGTGTAAATACTGCGTCGTGGCTAACACCGTCAACAAATCAATAAAACCCCGCGCATAACGTTCCCAGCCGTAATTCGATTTTCCGTGCTTTCGCGGATGATGTTCCACAACTACTTCGCCAATTTTAAACCCTAAATTGTTTGCTAAAGCTGGAATGTAGCGGTGTAATTCCCCGTACAATTTAATCGACTGCAAAACTTCCCTACGGTAAGCTTTAAAACCGCAATTCATATCGTGCATTTGCACCCCTGTCAGCAAACACGCAACGGCATTAAACAGCTTGGAAGGTAAAGTTTTAGAAAGCGGGTCGTTCCGCTGTTTTCGCCAACCGGAAACTAAATCAAATCCCGATTCTAAATGATGTAAAAATTTGGGAATTTCAGCGGGGTCATCCTGAAGGTCAGCATCGAGAGTAAAGATAATTGTCCCTGCTGCATTGCGAAATCCTGCTGAAAGTGCGGCGGATTTGCCAAAGTTCCGGCGCATTTTAATCGCTTTAATTAGTTTGGGATGTTGGCTAGCTAAATCTGTGATTTCTTGCCAGGAATAATCGCGGCTACCGTCATCTATGAAAATGACTTCGTAACTGTCAATTCCCGTTTGGAACATGACAAGTTGGATTTTTTCAAACAGCAATTTGAGGGTAGCTTCTTCGTTGTGAACGGGGATTACGAAGCTGAGATGTTTTGACATAGGGCTATTTTATTTCATTTGTGTTGTAAATGAGATTTTTTTATTAACCGCAGAGGGCGCAGAGGGCGCTGAGGAGGAGAAGGAGAGGTTTTTTAGTTTTTATTGATAACTTGGGAGTTTCGCAAGGCTATCCAACCTTCGCGGTTTTTAAATGAGGCATAGGCTGTCAATAATTTATCTGTTGGGTATGTTTGAATGTATCCTCTCCAAGCGGCGAATTCGTAGGAAGGGCCAAACAGTTTAACTAAATCTGGGCGCGGAAATCCTGACATGGCGAAACCTCGAACGACATTTTCTTGGTTGAGAATGGCAATACATTTTACATTGTTTTCGGGGTCTCCTACCCAGCCAATTACTCTCGCTGCTGTTGGTGCAAGTTTGGTGGCTGTATCAAAAAATCCGGGTACTCCGTCTTTGGGCGCTGACAGTAAATTTGCGTCGATTTGTGTGTCTAATGCTGCACAGAAATTGTGTTTTTTGATGTCTCGGTTAAATGGCACTAAATTGTTAGTTTTTAATGCGTCGATTAACCCGACAAAAGCGGCAGGTTTGTTGCCTACTCGGTCTTTAATTAGGGTTACGTCGGTGATGCCTAATTGCAGTGATAATGCTACTAACGGTTGATAGGTTGCTCTGCGGGCGATCGCCATTGCAGTTTCGCCTCCCACCCCGTACATTAAAATAATCGCAACTGTGGCGACTGCAAACAGCGGTGTCAGCCAACGCCCTTGGATTCTTGGTGTTGGCTGCCACTCGCGCACCCACAATACTGTCAGCACAATTGTGCTCATCCAAAACAAAGCTGGGAGTGTGGCGTAGCGGGAAGCGGTGGCTTGTTCGACGCCAAATCCCGATCGACTAACTGCGGCCATTAACGCCGTTTGCAGCGTGTAAAGTTGGATTGATAGCCAAGGTAGCCAATCCAGGCGATCAACCTTTTTTACAAATAGCCAATAACCCACAAAACCCGTCACTGAAAGCAAACCAATTATACCAATAATTGAAGCAAAAATAATATTTTCGCTAAATATTCCGCCGAGATAAGTGGGAATATATTCGATAGTTTTGAGCGGGTTAATTTTAGTTAAAGAAGGGTGATGAGATGGAGTTTTATAAGTTAAAAAATAAATGCCAATCACCGCAATCGCAGCAATAAAATACAAATAAGTTATTCGCCGAGGAAACCGCAGCACAACAGCAGCAGCACACAATATCGGCCACAAAGCTAAAGGAGTGCTGTAACTAATACAGCCTAAAACGCCAAAAATAATGCTGCAAATTACCCACTTATTTTGTAAAGGCGGGGGCGGGCACGGGGGCACCGCCCCTACAAACTCGTTACCAGGCTCTGCCTCCCTTTTATTTAATAAATCTGTCGCATAGGAGTGCAAACAAAATATCGAACAAATCACAAATAAATTAGCAATTATCCAGTGAACGCCGCTGAATCCCCGCATCCAATTGTGAGCCGCCGCCGGAGTAAAATTAAAAATAGAAATGCAAAGGAGTAGTGAGATAAATTGCAGCGGAAAACGCCTCAATTTTAATGGCAGCAGAGCAATTAATACATGGCACTGAATCCAAGCCAAGAACCAGGCAACTAAACATAAACCAATATTTGAACCTTTGGTGAAGACTATATTCAAGCCATAAATAATTGCCGGAATTAAGACAAAATGCTCGTTCGCCCGAAATATCCAATTAAAAGGATTTGTAGAGAAACCGTCTACTGAATAAAAATTCCAGGTCATCCACCAATAATCAAAATTAGACAAGTCTCCCGCTTGGGATATCAAGTACAAAATATATGACGCTGGTATTAGAATGCCGAGAATTGATGCGGCAATTAAAATATATTGTTGCTTGACTTTCATGGATTCAGACATGGGGTATTTTTAATTAATGGGGCAGGTTTAGCGACGCACTCCCGACAAAGAAACCGGGTTTTTTATTTAATCTCTAGGCTACAGCGAAGGATTTTCGTAAAAAACCCGGTTTCTGGCCACCTGTGGATAAGTCCTATTGTCCTGAATCCCTAAATTTTAGACTAAAGTTCAAACTCCCAGATTCAATGCTGCAAGTAAATCTAAAATCTAAAATCTAAAATCTAAAATCGACTGACTTCTCTTGCCAGCATTTGTCTGAGTCCTTGCCGCCAGTGGGGAGGATACGTACCCAGAATTGCTGATATTTTTACCGTAGAGAGAACCGAAAAAGCGGGGCGTTTTGCGGGTGTCGGATATTCGGCGGTGGTGATGGGAATTACGCGCTGAACTTTTAGGGGAAGGCCGAGTTGTGCTGCTTCCTCAAAAATGGCGATCGCAAAATCGTACCAACTACAAACACCGCTATTAGTGTACTGGTAAGTCCCAAAACTTTCTTGCCCAAGGAGAGGAATAATTTGGGAAGTCGCCGCACTTAAATCGCCCGTCCAAGTAGGACTTCCGATCTGATCTGCTACTACTCGAATTTCTTCCCTTTCCTTTCCCAACCTCAGCATGGTTTTGACAAAATTACCTTTGCCACTATTGCCGTAAACCCAGGCTGTTCTAATAATAATATGTCTGTTTCCCGCTTGCCGAATTGCTGCCTCGCCTGCTAATTTCGACTTGCCGTAAGTTCCCAGTGGATTCGTAGAATCTGTTTCCAGATAAGCAGAACTGTGACTACCGTCAAATACATAATCAGTGGAAAAGTGAATCAAACTTGCTCCCAGTTTTTCACATTCTTCTGCGATAATTCCGGGTGCAATACCGTTGATGGCGTTTGCTAATTCCGGTTCGCTTTCTGCTTTGTCTACCGCTGTGTAAGCACCCGCATTGACGACTAAATCCGGTTGAATTTCAGCCATTGCTTGACGGATGCTTTCGGGTTGGGATAAATCGAGGCGAGTGCGATCAACCGCAATAACCTCTCCCGAAGATAATAAAATCGGCTGCAATTCTTGAGCTAGCTGTCCGCTGCCACCTGCGAGTAAAATTTTCATAATCAAAACACTTGAGCTGTTTTCAACGTTTGTCCAGCTTGGTCTTTAGCTGATAAGATTGGTTGGGCACCATCTAGCGGCCAGTCGATCGCCAAATCCGGGTCATTCCACAGGATACACCGCTCGTGTGCCGGTGCATAATAATCTGTAGTTTTGTACAAAACTTCAGCAGTCTCCGAAACCACTAAAAAACCGTGTGCAAATCCCGCCGGCACCCAAAATTGCCGTTTATTTTCTGCACTCAGCAAACAGCCAACCCACTTTCCGAAATTCGGCGAACTTTGTCTAATATCCACCGCTACATCAAATATTTCGCCAGCAACTACCCGCAGCAATTTGCCTTGAGGCTGCTGCAGTTGGTAGTGCAAACCGCGCAGCACATTTTTAGAAGATTTGGAATGATTGTCTTGCACAAATTCGGCCGTCACGCCTGTTTTTTCTACAAAAGCTTTGTGATTGAAACTCTCAAAAAAGAAACCGCGATCGTCTCCGAAAATTTTCGGCTCAATGATCAGAACTTCCGGTATTTCAGTAGATATAACATTCATAGTGGGCTGTATCGCGTGATAAACTCATACTCAGTCTAGGCTATTTTACTATGAAAACTGACACATATCTCAAAAAGTTGTATGCCAACCGCTTTGATTCGCGACAAATGCAAGCTAAGATTGCACTCTGGAAAGTTTTAATTGACGATTTTTTGCAAAATTATGTTCCTCCCGAATCCGCGATTTTAGATATTGGCGGCGGTTACTGCGAGTTTATAAATCAAATTAGGGCTGAAAACAAATATTTAATTGACCTCAATCCCGATTCAAATTTATTAGCCAACCCTGATGTAAAAGTGCTGAATATTGATATTTTAAATATTGGCAAAAACCCAGATTTTAGCGAGCAATTTGACCGAATATTTATCTCTAACTTTTTTGAACATCTCCGCAACAAAGAAGAACTAATCCAAATTATTGCATTTTGCTTTGAAGCGCTTAAGCCAGGGGGTTCTATCTTAGTTGTCCAACCAAATTTTAAATACTCATTCAAAGAATATTACGATTTTATTGACCATCAATTACCGATTACCCACTTATCGCTGCAAGAGCTTTTACAAACAGTCGGGTTTGAAATCGACTTAATTATACCAAGATTTTTACCGTTTTCGACAAAAGGCAGACCTGCCTCGCCTTTGCTGTTAAAAGTTTACTTGAAATTACGTTTGTTGTGGCGGTTTTTGGGAGGGCAAATGTTTGTCAAAGCATCGAAACCAAACAATTAATGCTCCGGGAAAGCGATCGATCTCGATCGCCGCCCCTAGACCATTTCAATTGTTATAATAAAAATTGCAAGTAGTCCTGTAGTTTGGGCTGGGCAAAATCAGGATAAATTTGCTAAAAAAGCATCAATTTTAGGAAAAAAATGATGACACAAACATCCCGCGCCATTGCTGTGAATATTCCGCCGACACTAACACTCACCGTTACCCGCGAACAGTTCGTTGAATTGGCGATCGCCAACCGAGAATTACAATTAGAAAGAACAGCACAAGGAGAGTTAATCGTGAATCCACCAACCGGAGGCGAAACAGGATACAGAAATCTCGATATAGAAGGACAAATTTGGTTGTGGAACCGTCAAACTAAACTAGGTAAACCGTTTAACTCTTCTACTGGTTTTCACTTGCCCAATGGAGCCGATCGCTCTCCTGATGCGTCTTGGGTGCGTCAAGAAACGTGGGACGCACTCACCCCAGAACAAAAAGAAGGCTTTCTTCCCTTAAGTCCTGATTTTGTGGTAGAACTTCGTTCTAAAAGTGACAATATGAAGCCACTGCGAGAGAAAATGAAAGAATACATGGAAAACCAGGTTCGTTTAGGTTGGTTGATAGATAGAAAAAACAGAAAAGTGGAGATTTACAGGCAAAGTCAAAATGTAGAAGTGCTGGAAAATCCTGGAACTTTGTCGGGTGAAGATGTGTTGCCGGGGTTTATTTTAGATTTGACAGAAGTTTGGGGATGAAGGCTATTATTGCGGCACAGGCGTCTGGCCAGCGTGCATCTGTAGTTAAAAAATCCCTACAAAATCGAACTTAAAACCACCTCATTAGCAGCAATCCAATCATAAATATCCTGCAAAGCCGCTTCCGGCCCAATAACAGGCCGCCATCCTGTTTTCTCCATCACCCTAGAAGAATCAGTAATAAAAATCGGAATATCCCCGGCGCGTTCCTCCAAAACAGGATTAATTGAAATCGATTTACCCGTAATCTTTTGGCACAAATCAGTTGTCTCAACCAAAGAAAGACTGTTGCTCAAACCGCCGCCCACATTAAAAACTTCGCCGTCAAATTCAGCAAAATGTTCTAACTGATAATTAACTAACCTCAACAAATCTTCAACGTGCAGCAAATCCCTAACCTGCTTCCCACTGCCACCAAAACCGATATAACTCAGCGACTTTTGAAAATAGTGAGCCGCCACCCACAAACCGCAAACTCCCTGATCTACTTTACCCATTTGCCAAGCCCCGGTAATTAACCCGCAGCGGTTAATAATTGCGGGCACATTGTATGCTTCCCTGTATTCCTCAATCAGCAATTCCGAAGCTAATTTAGTTGCTCCGTAAAGCGAACGGTGTCCTTTTAATGGGAAGTCTTCTGATATGCCCAACTCCGATATACCGGGTAAAGTTTGCTCAGGGGCGATCGCAAATCTATTCGGCAACTCTAACAGTTTAACAGATTTGACACTGGCGATCGGATAAACCCGACTCGTAGACAAAAACAGCAAACTAGCACCCGTTTGTCTCGCCAACTCCAAAACATTCACAGTACCCAGTAAATTCGTCTGCAAAACGTACTGTGGTGAACTAAAACCAGCCAGCACAGAAGGCTCCGCAGCACAATCTATAATGCAGTCAGTATTCAGTGCAACTGGATCTAAATCCGCCGCGGTGCGAATATCCCCGTAAACAAACTGAATCCCCCAACTTTTAAGCCGAGGCAGATTCAATTCTGAACCCCGGCGACGCAGGTTATCTAAACAAATTATTTGCCATTCCGGGTGCAGTTTCTTCAGGCCAATTGCCAAACAACTGCCGATAAAACCCGCACCGCCAACAATTAAAATTCTCTCAGGCATAGACTCAACTTTCTTAGAGGATGAATTACTGCTGTTAAATGATTTAAAAATGGGTGTTGAGGTATGCCTCGCATTAAAACTGAATCATGTTGTCTCTGAATTTTTACAACTATTC
The DNA here is from genome assembly GCF_036705045.1 of Microcoleus sp. BR0-C5. Classification (NCBI taxonomy): domain Bacteria; kingdom Bacillati; phylum Cyanobacteriota; class Cyanophyceae; order Oscillatoriales; family Microcoleaceae; genus Microcoleus; species Microcoleus sp. BR0-C5. Next base: position 27,838 of record NZ_JAUBTR010000010.1, on the reverse strand, counting down.
TGGTTCAATTCCCAAAGCCCGCAATTGATTCGCTAAACGCTCGACTCGCTCTTGAGCTTGTGCAGCTTTTTGCTGTGCTTGCATTGCAGATTCCTCTGGTGTAGCAACTAACTCACCATCTGCGGTAAAATAACGCAATTTCCCATCATGAATTCCCAGATATAATTCTAGTACCTCACTCCACAATCTACCAAATTCATTGGCAATGATAGCTTGATATTCTTGACCGATTAAACGAAAACCGCTCAACTCTAAATCTTCAGGATCGAACCAAAAGTATTCGGGAGTTCTAAACCGATTCTGATATAATATCTTTTTTTCGTTGCGATCGACTCTAGCGGTAGAACTAGATAGCAATTCGATAATTATATCTGGGTATCTCCCATCTTCTTCCCAAACTACCCAGGAACGACGCGGACGTTTTTCTGTGTTTCTTATTAGAAAAAAATCCGGACCGCGAAAATCTCGATTTCGCAATTGTTGCTGGCTGTAGTAAACCGTCAGGTTTGCTCCAACAAAAAAGTCGTTGCGCTCGCGCCATTGCCATTCCAAACAGGCAACTAATAATGCTAGTTGAATATAATGTAGGGAGCTCTCCATTTCCGGTTCGTCACTTTCTAATTGACTGGCATCTGGCATCAATTTTGCCATTTCTTGGGCTGTAAAAACCATGACTTAATCCTCCCAACTTAGTATATCTTTTCAACCAAATTTCCCCATAGCCTCCTAAGTTAAATTTTACCGCGCGATCGGATTTTTCAGCCATTTGACCATTTTTTCATAACCATTCCGCAGGTTGCGCCCATTACCTAAGTTGCAGTCCCGATTTTGGTACGCAGTAGTATCGCCATCAAAGTATCAATGGCTGCGCTGCCAAAATCATTAGTCATCATTCCTTCGCAGTCAAAACTTCAGTCCTTGACTTTGGCAATAAATCTAATTTCAATTCATTCATCTTTTTAGTTCGGTGGTAGTCGCCGCGAGAGAGATGTTTTTCGAGCCAGACATACAAGACAATAAACAAATACCGACTCCCCATCTCTTTTATTTTTAGTTTAGAAATGCCGGCCGTCCGATTGTACCATCTCAAAGGAATCACCGTATAGGAAAAACCCCGGACAATTGCTTTTAAAGGCAGTTCCACTGTCAAATTAAAATGATGGCTCAAAATCGGTTGTACGCCTTCAATTACTTCTCTGCGGTAAATTTTAAAAGCATTGGTAACATCGCTGTACCGCAAGCCGAAAATACTTTTGACAAACCAGTTTGCTAAGCGGTTAATTGCTAACTTGTGAATTGGATAATCAACCACAAAGCCGCCTTTGATAAAGCGCGAACCGAAAACGCAATCATATCCTTCTTGCAGCTTGCGGTATCCTGCTACCAAATCCATCGGATCGTCGGAAGCATCCGCCATCACAATTGCCGCAGCATCTCCGTCAAATTCCGCCAATCCCCGGCGCACAGCAAATCCGAAACCGTTGGGAGGTTGATTGTTGATGTATCTCACTGTGCCAAAAGTCTCTGACAACTCCTGGCAAATATCAATAGTTCGATCGACACTATTGTCATTCACAATCAAAATTTCGTGCGGAATGCCTTCTAAATCGAGCTTCTGGGCGATCGCCCGCACAGTACCGTACAAACAGCCCTCCTCATTGTGGGCTGGTATAATCACAGAAATTTTCACTCCTCATCCTCCGCGCAACTCGACAAACTGGTTGTCAAGAGGATTATACACCCAAGCTTTAATTTCAGTTTGGGCGATCGGCAAATTATTATCCGACAAATCAACAGCCCACCTTGCATTACTGTATAACTCAGATTTTAAACTCTCCGCAATGTCGGGACTGTCCAAATTTACATAAGCGTTAGCAAAAAAAGATTTTTTGTCCCCGACAGATAGCAGTACAATATTCGGCTGTTGCAATTTTTCTGGCAAAACCGCCCAACCAGCAGCCTTGACAGCATCATTTTGCTTAACAGTCAAGGATTTATCGCTAGTTTGAGGTTTGTCTAAATAACCGTAAACTTTCTCGGTATTAGAAATAAACTCTACATTTTTCGCGAACTTTATCCAACCTATTTTGTCGATTATTGCAGCGCCTTCTCTCACCAGCCAAGTTTTTTTGCTCAGCACCCTCAAACAGCTTTCCTGCGAATTATTGAAAAAATCCGATGGTTCGAGATAGTTAATTAACTGCAAACAATCTTGAGCGCCTTGTTTGTAAATAATTGCCGATCGAGTTTGGGCGATCGCCTGTTGAGAGTTAACAATAATTGTGGCAATTAACAGCCCTGCAACTACGCGATAAATAAATTTATAATTCCTCTTTAACTTAGCTTGTATTTCTTGATAATTACCTCGGACAAACAATTGCCCTAGCTGAACCACAGCAATTAATAACAAAATCGAATTAGTCGTATATCTCGACGATTCGATCGCCTGAATCGCCCCAAATTCTGCCCTACCAGCCGTAATAAACAGAGCCGATAAAACCGAAAACAAACCTATTGACAGCCAAGGTAAAGCCTGATATTGCACTCCTAAATCAATTTTGGAATGAGTATCTTGCCGTAATCCTAAATGAATTGTGGGATGGGCATCTTGCCCGTCCAGCGTCGCAGCCTGAACCACGTTCATAACTGAGTTGGGATTGCTATAGCTTTCAGCAATATCATTTCTATCTGTCATTGGGAGGAACGAAGCAATCGCAGGGGCTGGAGATTGCTTCGCAGGGTTCCCAATGACAAAGAAATAGAATACAAAAAATAAGAAACTTGCAAATATTAGCAATCCAACTAATGCTGAAATTCCAGGCGATCGCACAATTGGCGAACCCAACAGACTTAAAAAGTAATCAATCACCACAAGCGGCTTATTCAACAATGAAATAATACTTGCTTTCCGGCTAGGATGATAATCAATTGAGTAAACAGCACCAGTTGCCAAAAACAGCAGCATCCAGACAATAAGTCTTTTTCTTTTCTGCGCCGCATTTCCTTCTACAGCCGCCACAGCGGGAATTGCAGCCAACCAAGAAAGCAAACCTTGGGCCAGGGAAAAACTCGCAATAAAGCAGAATCCAGCCGCAATCGATATTTGAATATCGTAGGGACACGGCAGTGCCGTGTCGGTACTCTGTTTGATCTGAGGTGTTGCATCATTCTCAAGAACGGGCAAGATGCCCGTTCCACAAAAATTCAATCTTCTTGTGGAACGGGCATCTTGCCCGTTCCTAAATAGCTTATTAATCGTGGTGGAACATCTCTGTTTCATCCGATTAAAAACCGCTATATTAGGCAATAATTTGTGATTTGAAATCAGCGCATAAACCGCAGCGACAAAACACAAATTCACGAAAAACCAAGCGAGTTGAAATCCCCAAAGCCAGTTTTCGTGCTGAACTAGAGAGAAAAGCAAAATACAAGTTAAAATATTAGCTAAATGCCACAAATCATCCGCGACATTCTTAACTTGCATCGAGGATAACTTGTACATAGCGATAAAACTTATCGCAGCCAAACCTATGCTGAGACACAACTGATAATTAATATTCCATCGGGAAGCAAAAGCCAGCACCGCAATAATTATTTTAGGGAAAAGTATACGGTGGTTGCTGTGCAAAGCCCAAAAATCGTTAAAAGTTACATTTCCCGCAGCTATTTTTTCAAAAAGGCTAGCTAACCTCCACTCGTCATCAACGGGAACGTTAACGCTAAAATTCGCTACAAATCCGATTAATAAGAGGACAGGAATTAGATATAAAGTAAATAATATGATTTTTTTCATTAATATCCAATCCGGTAGCATCGGAATTGTAAAATCTAGTCATATCATGTCCGATCGATTAACCATAATATCCCGGTCAGAGCGGGTTTTTGATATTGTCAATTATTCGCAAGTATTGTTGCTGAACCCGCCCCTACAAAAATCGCGATCGCTCGAACGGACATGATATCATCAGCTTTTCGACTGACAATCAACCGTCAACCATCAACAGTAAACCGTCAACCGTCAACCGTCAACCGTCAACCGTCAACCGTCAACCGTCAACCGTCAACTGTTCGCTACTTAATAGTCTTGAACGTATCCATTTTCCCAGTAAATCGGTTGATAAACATCTGCAATACAGTCCGCTTGCCGATATTAATATTAGAACTCACGGACATTCCCGACTGCAAGTTCACCTCCACTTCATTTGCCTTGCCCTTGTTCAAAACGAACTTCTGATTTTTGAGCTTAATTTTGGTTTTGAAAGCGTAGTATTTCCGCAGTTCAGTAGGAGGCTCAGCATCGCTGCTAATCTCTATCACTTCACCCTCAGCAGTACCAAACTCCAGCGCCGGGAAAGCTTCTACATTCACTTCCACAGGCACGCATTGGTATTTCGTCAAACCCAGTTTCTCTCTGTTAACTTCCTTCTCTGGACAAACGCAACTTTTACCTATTTCGCAGTCAATCTTTTCTCCGTCTAATTGCTTGCCGTGATACTGCTCCAATTTTGCCCGCTTCTGTCTCAAAGCATCCAATACCAGAGCCACATTGCTGTTTTCCAGGTAAACCACTGCTTGCAGACCGTTGTCGTCATCCAAAACCTTGAGCAGCTTTTCAGTTTGCTGCGCTTCGTAATAAGCTTCTTCGCAGCGTGCTGGGCGCGGTTCGCCCGGTTTCACCACCGAATTAATAATGGATTGGCAGATGGGATCTTTCGCCATATCCAACTTAGCTTTCTCCTTGGTAGAAGGCTTCAAATCAAAGATTACACCCGATACCGGAGCTTTCAGAACTTGAGTGTCGCGGTTTTGTTGAGCCTTTTCTAGTTGAGCGTTCACCTCGGACAACTTTTTCAGGTTTTCCACTTTGAAGCGGCTTAGCTGAGAATCGCTGCTGGCAATTTGTTTCTGGTTTTCAGCAATTTTGGTATAAAGTTCTTTCGCCCAGGAATCCTTGGTGTTTTTCAACTGTTCTTCGGCGCGGGCGATCGACTCCTGAATGCGCGCTTGCTCTCCTTGCTGGCGCTGTATGTCAGCACTAATTTTTTGGATGTCACCTTGACGCGCGTTAATTTCGCCTCGGCGCGTATTGATTTCACCGAGGCGCGTGTTAATTTCGCCCTTGCGAGAGTTGATTTCACCTTCGCGCTGCTTGATTTGATCTTGCTGTTTGAGAACGTCGCTTTGGCCTCTGAAAACATCTTGTTCTTGACGTTCTTTTTGCAGTTCAGCGATGGCTCCTTCCTCTACCAGGGGGGCGAGTCTGCCTAGAATGTTTTGATTCGACTTCAATACTTGTTGGGATTTCGCTAACTGTTCTTGGGCCAAATCTCTCTGAGCCAGGGCTGATTTTACTTGCTCTTGCGAAGAACCTAACTGCTGCTGAGCATAATTTAATTGGTTCTGGGCAAAACCTAATTGTTGCTGTGCCACTGTCATTTGATCGCCGGCGGCTTTTTCAGCATCCTGAGCTTGCTTCAGTTGTTTTTCCAACTCCTGAACTTGGCCTTGAGCAGCAGCAACGCGAGACAGAAATTCCGATCGATAATTAACATAAAGTCCTTGCTGAGCAGCATCAAAATTTCCGCTGGCTCCCCGATTGAGGTACAGTTCGTCAATCAAAGCTTGCAGCACTTGATTTTGTGCCGTAAGGCTCTGTCTGTCCTTGATTGTTGATTCTAGGTTAGAAGGAACAGGGCCTTGAATTTTGCCGTTGACAACATCTTCGTAAAATTTATTTTCCTTTTCCAGAGCTTCTTTAGTTTTCTGAACCGATGTTAAATCGGCACTGGGTGCAACTGGGTTGAAAGTGAGCAGAGGCTGGTTTTTTTCCACACGATCGCCATTTTCAACGTGAAGTCTCACCACAGCGCCCGTAGCAGGTGCTTGGATGTCTCTAGCACCATCTTTGAGCTCCAATTGGCCCACAGCGGGGACAGCTTGCTCTACGCTAGCAAAATAAGCCCACACTACAGCAGAAGTGGTCATCAGCATGATCATCCACAAAAACAAGTGCGACCAAATCGCTGGTTTTTCGAGAATGACTGGTTGCTCAGAAAGTATTAACGATTTCATAGCCATTTGTTAGTTCTCAGTTGTTAAGCGTTAGTGATCAGTTGTGAGTTGTTAGATATCAGGTATTCGATGACTCTTGTTGTTGGAAGAGGCAGTAGTAACGCCCTTTAAGAGCCATTAATTCTTTATGAGTTCCCCGCTCGACTACAGAACCTTGATCCATCATAATAATTACATCAGCGTTTTGGATGGTAGTCAGGCGGTGAGTAATGAAAAACACCGTGCGGCCAGCAAAAGCTTCTGCTAAGTTATTGCAAACTTGGCGTTCGGAATGGTAGTCGAGGGCGCTTGTAGCTTCGTCCAAAATCAGCAGTTTCGGGTTTTGCAAAATCGTCCTGGCGATCGCCAAACGCTGTCTTTGACCCCCAGAAAGCGACGCACCCCGCTCTCCCACCACCGTATTGTAGCCAGCAGGCAAGCCCATAATAAAATCGTGAGCTACCGCTAATTTGGCAGCTCGCACAATCTCATCCGTACTCGCATCGGGATTACTCAGAGCAATATTTTCCTGCACAGTACAGTTAAACAGCAAAGTATCTTGCAACACCACCCCAAGTTGGCTGCGAAGCGAGTACAGTTCCACCTTAGAAATGTCATAGCCGTCTATAAAAATCCGGCCCGAAAGAGGCGGATAAAGACGCTGTAACAGCTTCATCGCCGTACTTTTACCGGAACCGCTTCCCCCCACAATTCCCACAAAACTGCCAGCAGGAAATTCCAAATTAACATTAGCTAATTGCAGTGCCCCGCTTTCTAGAAATCGGAAGGAAACCTCCTCATAGGTAACCTGCCCTTGAATTGCTGGCAGCGGGATATTGCTGCGGTCTTCATCGCTGGTTTCCGTCGGCGTATCGACCACATCCTTAAGCATATCGATCGACATCGAGACTTCTTGGAAACTCTGCCAGACGCTGACAAAACGCAGCAGCGAACCAGTCACGTTCCCGGAAATAATTCGGAAAGCAATCAACTGACCCAAAGTAATCTCATTTCCCAGTACCAAATAAGCTCCCACCCACAACTGAGCTAAGTTACCCACCTGGTTTAAAAAGCTGCTAACCGTACCTGCCGCAGTCCCCGTGATAATTGTTTTAAAACTGGCTGTAATGTATTTTGCGTAGCGGCTCGACCACTCCCAGCGGGATTTCAATTCAATATTTTGAGCCTTAACAGTTTGAATCCCGCCGACTACTTCCACTAAATAAGATTGAGAGTCAGAAAAACGCATATTTCTCTGTTTTATCAGGCGCAGCACCAGCGGATTGATTAGAACAATCATCAGCCCCAGTATCGGTACCACTGCCAAAGATACTGCCGTTAGCTGCACGCTGTAGGAGAGCATCACGGCGACGTAAACCACCGAAAATACCGCATCGAGAACCACTGTCAGAGCTGTACTCGTCATGAATTCCCGAATCTGGCCCATCATGCTGAATTTGTAGACCAGATCTCCCACACGCCGATTGTCAAAGTAATTTTGGGGTAGCCGGAGCAAGTGGTCGATTACCTCCGCACTCAATTTGACATCGATGCGGTTTGAGGTATCTATAAACAAAAAGGTACGCAAACCGTTGAGCAGTCCTTCAAACAGGGCAACACCTAACAGAAAGGCACCCAAAATATCCAAGGTGTCAATGCTGCGCTGACCTAATACTTTATCAATAATTATTTGGCTGATTAATGGGTTGGCAAGACCAAATAACTGTACAAAAAACGAAGCAAGCAACACCTCAAAAAACACTGTCTTGTGTTCCATGAGGGCCGGCACAAACCACCAGAAGCTGAACTGCTCTTTTTGCTCAACTTGCGGAGCTTGCAGCAGCAGAACTTCTCCTGATTCTCCCCATATTTCTTTAAACTGAGGTATCCGCTTCCGCATCAGCCCCTGTTCGGGCGTAGCGAGCACCAATTCTTGCTCGGTGATGCTGTAAATAATGGCAAAGCTATCTTGCCATTTAATCATTACGGGAGCTTTGATGCGGTTGATCGCTTCTGCGGGAACTTGCGCCAATTGGGGCGTGAGGCCGATGCTTTGGGCGATCGCCCCGCAGGCTTGCATACTGATAGAACCGGCGGTTTTTAACTGATTTTCTAGAACTTTGCGGATGATATCTCGACGAAATTTGAGGCCGAAATACTTGCTCAACATCTGGAAACAAGCTAACGGGCCCTCAATCTGCCCTTTGGCGCGGAAAACTGGGTATCTCGCCCCATCCTTTGTTTGGGGGTCGGTTTTGGGTTCTGGGGGACGGTCTGGGCCGGGTAAAACCTCGATCAATTTTCCACCGATCGGCTTGGGCCCTGGGTCTACTATATCTGTCGGGCCCAATGGGTCTGTTTCTTGAGGTTCTGGGGGTTCCCGGAAACCTACCAAGCGGGCGCCGAGGCGGCCTTCTACTTTTAAGGATTTGGCTGCGTTTTCCACAGAGAAGCGGCTGCCGGTGGGAAAGTCGCCTAAGACGCCGCTGCTGACGAGCCAAACTCGATCGGCATCTAGCTCTTTGGCGATGTCTTGAGTTTTTTTGTTGCCGTTTGGTACGTTAACAACTGTTGCGTCTTGCCAAGCTTGCAGGGTGAGTTCCTTGAGATTGGAAGTGCCGTCTGCTTGGCGCTGCAATTCCAGGCTCAACAGTTCAAATACTTCGCTCAAGGAACAGTGTTCGCGAAAGGCTTCTCCAAATGTCGGCTGTTTTTCCAGTACGCTCAGGAAATCTTCGGCAGGTAGGACGATCGCGATCACATCTGTAGAAGCGATCGCGGTTTCGCAGGGAACCCCCCTGAGCAAGCCAGCCCAGCCCAGGATTTCCTTCGACTGCACCAAGCGTAAACTTACGTGGCGCTGCGAGCGCTGGTCAAAGCCCAGCAGCCGCGCCTGACCTTGATAGATAATTGCCACCTGAGTCGGCATTTTTTCCCGTTCAAACAGGGGTTGCCCCGTCCGGTAGCCAAGGAGTTGGCATTTAGCCACCAAGGCTGTCAGAGCCGTCTCTGACAGTCGGTCAAAGGGAGGTGTTTGAGCTAGGAAATCCTGAATTTGGGAGAGGGAAACAGCGGAAGAAGTCATCCAATTTTAGATTTTAGATTTTAGATTTTAGATTGAATCCACAGATGAATCCAGGGGGTTTTTGTCAGGATGCTACGCTTTTTCAAGTCTCCACGGATAAATCCGGGGGCCCCTGACCCAATTGCTTGATTGTCATGAAATTGAAGACACGGAGGAGAGGGGCTGTAGCGGGCCTATTTGCGATATCTGTTCGGCGAGCCAGCTTTCAAAGAGTTCGTTAATCAAGTGCAGCCGCATCGATTCATCGAGTTGGGCCGGCATGAACTTTTCTAGTCGAATAATTACCATCCATTCTGCCAGAGGACGCGGCGTCCAGAGTTGATTTGGCTGGCTGACGGACAAAAGTTTGCTGATTGCCGGGTGGGGCTGGCTGAGGGGTACGGGGCCCAACAAGCCGCCTGACTTCGACTCGGGCCCTTCGGAATAGTCCCGGGCCACTTCAGCAAAGGTTTGTTCCCCTTCGAGGATGCGAAAGTAAAGTTCGTTTGCCAGTGCTGGATTTTTGGTGCGTACCAGGGAATAGACTACGTGGTCTAGGCTGGCTTTGCGGGTTAAAAAATAATTATCTACTTTAGGTCTCCAAGTGGCTTGCTTAAATTTTTCGATCAGCAAGGGCCTAACGGCCATCTCTTGAAGTTCTTCTTCCGTCATATTTTGGCCGCGCAGCCAAGCTTCTTTGGCTTCCGGGGCTGTCAGTTGGTGTTGTGCCAGAAAGTTCTCGACGGCGGATGTGCGTTCTTCGTCGCTGCAAGTAAAGGATGCGATCGCTTGGTCTACTATTACACCGCGCAAGAATTGCGGCATTAACTGGTACCGCTTCAGGAGCGATGGCATATCCTGAGCTTGCAGTAATTTATCGCCTATTTGAAAAAGTCCTGTCATTTTTTTATCTCCAACTGACTTGCGCTTCCCCTTTTAATTTAGCTGTGGCAGGAAAAGAGCGACAACCACTAACCCCTCGATTCCCCGATGATAGCAGACCGTCAGTGGGCTAGCGCTATTGCTGTCTATTTCTTGACGCTCTGCCTAGCGAGGGGTTCCCCGCGGGTCTCATAATGGTAGCGGGCTGCGAGAGTGGGAGAGTGGGAAAATCTTTAATTCTGCCCTCTTCCTTCTTCCCTCAACATCCATCCGTTAAATCCCGTACACTGCTTAGTTGCTGAACTTCCTTCTTCCTTCACTCTCGCAATAGTCTTTCAAAGAGTGTTCCGAGTTGTGCCGAGCAAGCGCGACTGTCGAGATATTTGGGGTTGGCCGCCATTTTTTGCTTGATTCGCTCGCGGTAGTGCCGACGCAGTTCTGGGTTGGTTCCCAGTGCTGTGCTCAGCTCTAAATAAGAGTTCTCGCTGTTTGCTACCAGTTCCGGAAGTAGTAGTTCTTCGATCACTGCGGCTGATTGTCGCGATCGAGTTGTTTGCCCTTTTCTTACCACTACAGGTAATCCGGCCAACAGGGGTTCTGCTAAGGAGCAGGCACTGCTGTATGGATAGGAGTCTAAATATATATCAGCCAATTCCAGACATTTTATGCAATCTGCGCGAGATGGCAGCGCCTTAATCACAACTAAGCGCTTTTTGTCAATCCCAAATTCTGCAAAGAGCGATCGAATTTGTTTGTAAAAAGGCACCGTCGGATAGTTTTCATTGCGGGAACGAAAGGGATACAAAACTAAAATAGAATTTGGTACCGCCGCAATAATTTTTGCCCAAGTTTCTCTCAATTCTGGGATAATTGTCAAAGCTTGAGCGCCGGACATGAACACTACAGAGTCATCGGTAGCTCCCCAACTCCTGCGAGTCGGTTCAACTCGGCCAGGTGCTGATCCTACAGTATAGCTTAAACAAACTCCCGACCCTTCTAAACTAATTAATTTTTCGCGATACTCTGCTGCTGCACCTGCGGGCAGTGCCAAATCTCCGGCAATGAAATAATCGATATTTCTGGTTCCGGTGGTTGCGGGGGTTGATACACCGCTAGCTATTTGCACTCGTGCTAGTCGGTGCAGGCACAGGAGGGCGCTTTGTTGAGAAGTGTCGGTAGTATTGGTGCAGATTAGCAGAATATCTAAATCGTGCGATCGCATTTCTCGGACTTGATGGGGCAAATCTTCTGACAGTTGCACCAGTTTGTCAGCGCAATTTTCGCAATATTTCCCCAGTCGCTCGTCTTGTACCTGGAAATAGTACACGATTATTTCAAATTTGCTTCTGTCTAAATATTCAAAACTCCCAATTGCAGCACGAGTCTCGGATTCATCACTAATTTTATCCAGCAAAAAGCCAACTCTAATTTTAGTTCTTTCAGGTTCTCTCTGAGGAAAATTCCATTCTATTTGACTGCCGATATTTTTCAAATGAAATTCCAGAATATCAGCTCGCTGACTCAATATATTGAGCAGATTGACCTCGCTCAAATACAAAGCTTGGAAGCTAACATTTTTCGCAATAAAAGCCGCCAAATAACGCCAAACTTCTGAATCTGGAAAACTGGCGATATTAGCTGCGACGTACTTGATTAACTGCTGGAAATATTCAGAGTACCTTTCTACTTCAGACTTTGGTTTAAACTGATATTTTGCACCCTTCTCAATTACTTGTTGAGGAACAGGCAAGATGCCTGTTCCACCAGAAAATTCATCTGTTGTGGAACCAACAGGCAAGATGCCTGTTCCACCAGAAA
>NZ_JAUBTR010000010.1:0-15923 GCF_036705045.1 Microcoleus sp. BR0-C5 | reverse complement strand
TCCACCAGAAAATTCATCTGTTGTGGAACCAACAGGCAAGATGCCTGTTCCACCAGAAAATTCATCTGTTGTGGAACCAACAGGCAAGATGCCTGTTCCACCAGAAAATTCATCTGTTGTGGAACCAACAGGCAAGATGCCTGTTCCACCAGAAAATTCATCTGTTGTGGAACCAACAGGCAAGATGCCTGTTCCACCAGAAAATTCATCTTGTGTGGAACGGGCATCTTGCCCGTTCTTGACAATGCCACATCTCCTTTGAAAATAATTCGGTGACTGAAATAGAAATTTCAGAAAATCGTCAAAAAACCACTGGGGAATCGCTGCATTGTTATACTCAAGTGGCAACTGATAAGCGTCGCGGTACAGCATCGCTGCGAGGAGATATTGCATCTTGTCGGCAATTTCTCCTCCTTCAGCAAGTTTCGAGGATAACTGCTGGACAAAACGTTGTTCTGACTCAGTTAAAGTTTCATTTTTTAGGGCGCTATCTAGTAGCAATTTATGAGCTTTCCCCATGTCTTTCGAGTAAGCACTTTCTAATTTTTCCGCTGGCAAATTCAGCCAATACTCAGCTAGCTGTTGGCGGTAGGGGCGCAGCGCGAGAAGAGGCTGTTTTGAGGGGAATTTATTGTATTGATCAAGCAGTGGTGACAATTCCGATAAACTCGGCTGGGTTCTCAAGGCCAGCTTTTGGCGGATTGTCTGTTTGATTTGTTGATTCAGGAAACTGTAATCAGGACTATTTAGGAGTTTTTTGTAAAATCTGACTACATCCTTATGATTTTCCCCAGCCGCGAAGTTTTTCCAAGTTTGTTGTTCGGGATGAATCCGCAGTGAGGACAGTTTTTCATCTACAAATCCGATGTGATAGTTACCCATGATTCGCCACCACATATCTAAGTCTACATACTGAGATAATCCCGAATCAAATAATCCTATTTCTTCAAAGACTCGCGCGGCAATTAAGACGGTACTAGGTTCGCCAATTTTGTTTAGCGGGTTGTTCAAGCAGTTAGTATCTGCCAGCAATTTTTTTCCGGGCTGAATAGATTTTAAATTTGACCAACTTTTATGCAAATCTTTAATTGATTGGGAAGCTCCGCGCAAAATCGGGTTAGATTCATTGTCAGCTATGGTGATGCCACGCGGGGAGAAAACCATACCTATTTCTGGGTGTTTTTGGGCGAGTGCGACCATTTTTTCAATACATTCTGGTGCGAGCAAGTCGTCTTGAAAGAGAAATTTAATGTATTGACCTTTTGCTTGGGATATGCAAAAATTCCAGTTTTGTGATAAGCCGTAGTTGCGGTGCAGTATGATGCGGAAATCGACTGAGGTTTGTGATTGGAATGATTTGGCGATCGCAATTGTGCGGTCTGTGGAGCCGTCGTCGGATATAATCAGCTCTATGTTAGGGTAAGTTTGGGCCAAAGCACTTTTGATTGCTTCCCCAATAAATGCTTCTCCGTTGTATGTCGGAATGCAGATGCTAACATTCGGCTGCTCGTTTTGCAGTTCTCCTTTTGATTGACTTTGTTGCTGTGCTGGTGGCAAGTTAGCCCTGATTTGGGCAGACTGGGTTTTGGGTGTTCCTGACACAGGCAAGTTTTGAAATTTATCGGTAATCTCGGCAATATATTCGAGACGTTTTCTAATTTTATTACCTGTAACTTGCGGGTTGAGTAAAGTCTTAATTTCCTCAGCAGCTATCGCTCCAATTTGTTGAGCCTCCCGGTAATTGTTGAAGACGTACCGCATTAAATCAGCAGCGTGTTCGACATCCGCTTGGGCCCAAAGATTGCCTTTTTTGTAAGGCCCGCAATCTTTCTCAATTGGGATTAACTTATACTTGACTAAATAGCTATTGCCGACATTCATGAATTCTGTATTTGATGAATAGCCGGTAGCAATTACGGGTTTGCCGTAAAACATGGCTTCAGCCATTGTTAAGCCAAATCCTTCGCAGCGGTGCAGGGAGAGATAACAGTCGCAATTATACAACAAACTGTTAATTTCATCTTTGGACAAATACCCGTCTAGATGTTGGATATTTGAAAAATTTTTTATGGCATAATTTAATATTTTTTGCTGCTCTAAATTTTTGTTTGAGTTGGAAGATTTGAGAATTAACAATAGGCGGTCATCTTCGCCAAAAGCTTGTTTAAATGCTTGAATGGCGGCTAAAGGATTTTTGCGCTCGATGCGGCTGGAAAAGTCGAATACAAACAAAAAAATAAATTTATCTTTAGGTAAATTCAGTGCTTCTCTGTTCAGGGAAGGTGCGGGAAGAGCAATACTGGGCATGATTTTGATAACGGGAATTGGCGATACTGCAGAAATTGCCTCGGCGCAATAGTTGCTATAAGTCCATATTTCGTGAAATTGATTAAAGGCTGGCTGCCATTTTGAGGGAAATGCGGGAAGTTCCCAGGCCCAAAAGCCGATATTGTATTTGTTTTCAAAATAGCTGGAATCTGTATGTTTGATAAAGGTGGCCACTTCATCGGCGTTGACTTGAATTAAGTTTACGGGATGGGGATTGTCTTGGCTAAAGTTTTGATAGGTGGTGTCTTGTTTGCGGTGGGGACTGCGGGGAAAATTGTTGATACTGATGGGAATGTTGGCGGCTTCTGTGGCTCTGATGTTGGCTCGGACACCTTCTCCTATGCCAAATTCGCCGTTAATGTAGCCGGCGATGTTAATTCCTAGATTTGAGTTCATAGTTTATAATGTATTCAGCAAATTGTTGGGTTGATTTTTGGGAAAAAAGCCGAATTAATTTAGCTCCTAAATCGCGCTGAATGAGCGTAGGGTTTGAGAATAAATTATAATTTTGCTCAATATTTGCTAAGATATAGGAATCCTTGTAGGATGGGTGGATAAGATTAAATGAACCGCAGAGGGCGCAGAGAACGCAGAGGAAGAGAAGAGAGGGAAGAGAAAGAGTTGGTAACAGAAAATTGGGTGCTTGACAAATGTGCCGATCGCCATTGTATACTGGCATCGCAATGCTAACCTTCGGCTGGTTGTCTGTCGGCATGGGTTGCTCTGTTTTATTTTACGATAAACTAATCAGGAATTTTAGAGAAAGTGATCGATCGCGTCAACCACGACCTCTTGAAGCTGCTACCGCCGGATGCTAAAGTCATTGTTGAAATTGGCTGCGGTACGGGCTCGACGGGCGAACAGTACAAGCTGATCAATCCCCATTGTCAGTATATTGGCATTGAATGCGATCGAGAAAAAGCTAAAATTGCAGTCGATCGGCTAAACTGGGTGACGGTAGCCGATATTGAAGAAATTGCTCTCGAAAGTCTCGACATCGCCCCAGGAACCGTCGATTGTTTGGTTTTTGGCGACTTGCTACCCTATCTCAAAAACCCTTGGGAAGTGCTCAAGCAGTACAGTGGTTTGCTGAATCCAGAGGGGCAAATTCTCGCCAAAATCCCTAATCTTCAATACTGGCGGCGGATTGTCAATCTGTTGCGGGGACAGTGGGAGAATCCCGACAACAAGATGCAGCACTGGTTTACCCTAGAAAGTATTAAATCACTATTTGCTCAAGCCGGATTGCAGGTTTATGAATTTCAAGGGAAGGGACACAAAACCGAAAATTTTGTCCAGTTTCAGCAATTGCTGCATCCAATGGTACAGGCTTTAGAGCTAACATCGAGCAGTTTTGCTACGGAAACCGGTGCTGAACATTATATCGTGCGATCGACCAAATCGACCCTACCTGCGCGCAGACTGCTGATTCAGACTATCATTATGGCTCCTACAGGGTGCGATCGTGTGCGAGTTTTGGAACCGGACAAATTTAGCGCCACAATTCCCGGTGTCCGCACCGTATCCGGGGTGAAAAAAGCAGAGTTAATTCCCCCCCTGCCGGAAGAAGAAAAAGTCTTCATCTGGCAGCGGACAATCATGCAATATCCCGCGTACATTCCCCAACTCAAAGAACTCCTGCAACAAGGCTATTTAATAGTAGCTGAAATTGACGACAATCCCATCCGCCGCCGCGAATACGCCGACAATAATTACCTCAGCTATCGCGGCTGTCACTGCGTTCAAACTTCGACAGAACCGCTAGCAAAAATTTTGCGCCAATACAATCCAAATGTTGCCGTATTTCCCAATCAATTAGCCTATCTACCTCCGCCGCGAATTTACCCGGCAGAAGATACAGTCACAATTTTTTTTGGTGCGCTCAACCGCGAAAAAGATTGGCAGCCGATTATGGCAGCGCTCAATCGAGTTTTAGTTGCACACAAGCACCGGATTCGAGTTAAAGTAATCCATGACAGCCGTTTTTTTGAAGCGTTGGAAATACAGCAAAAAGAATTTGAACCATTTTGCAGTTACGAACGGTATCAAGAAATTATGTACAGTTGCGATATAGCTTTGCTACCGCTTGTTTCCAACCCGGTTAACGAAATGAAATCCGACTTAAAATTTATTGAATGTGCAGCGCGGGGAGTAGCGGTGCTGGCAAGTCCCACTGTGTACGAACATTCCATATTCGAAGGTGAAACCGGATTGATTTATAGATATGAAAAAGAGTTTGAAACCAAACTAAATTCGCTGATTTCAGACACTTCTCGGCGCCGGAAAATAGCCGCGAATGCTTACGAATGGGTGCGGGACAACCGCTTACTGTGCG
Organism: Microcoleus sp. BR0-C5; assembly: GCF_036705045.1. Lineage (NCBI taxonomy): Bacteria > Bacillati > Cyanobacteriota > Cyanophyceae > Oscillatoriales > Microcoleaceae > Microcoleus > Microcoleus sp. BR0-C5. The sequence continues at coordinate 11,260 of NZ_JAUBTR010000010.1, read as the reverse complement.
GGCACTACCGGCAGCGGCGAGATTGGTACTTACAGATGCGAGACGAGTTGCCACGTTTAAATGCTGAGTTGCGCGATCGCCTGCCGGAGTTATTTGGTGACTAAGTGCGGTAAGATTTATAGGCTATTGTGCGATCGTTCTGTTTTATTGTTTAATTTCTAATTGTTACTCCACACCAATGCGAATTCTATTCACTATTGCTCACTTTTACAATCCCAGCGGCGACGGGAAACACGCTTCCCAGCGAAATGATCCGCAACCACGACTAAACGCTTTAACCGCTTGCGTGACATCGCTGCAAGCTTTGTACGGCAAATCTCAGTCCATGATTGACATTCGCGAATGTGCAACTATCCCAGCCAATCAATCTCAACAGCACGAAATAGACATTGTTGTTTGCACTACTCAAGGTTATCATCTGTTGCCTCAACTCCCAGTGCAGCCCAGATGTTTTATGCACCACGCTACCAAATGCGAACCGCTGCTGTTGGGGTTTGAGTGTCAAGCAGTTTTGCGAGCGTGTCTTAACAAATACGATTATTTCTGTTATTTGGAAGATGATTTAGTTCTGCATGATCCGTGGTTTTTTAGTAAATTAAAGTGGTTTACGCATCACGGAGGGAATGGGAATTTGCTGCAACCTAATCGCTATGAAATATCGCCTAAAGGCGCGGTTTTTAAAGCATATGTTGATGGTGATTTAGCAGACTCAGCGACTTCTTCGTTTCAAAATGTAGAGGAGCAGCGGCAGTTAACGGGAAAAATCATGGAACAAAAAATCGCTTTTGAGCGGGCGTTGAATCCTCATTCCGGCTGCTATTTTTTGAATGCGGAACAGATGGCACACTGGGCTAAGCAGTCTCATTTTTTGGATAGGGATACTAGCTTTATCGGCCCGCTGGAAAGCGCGGCGACTTTAGGGATTATGCGGACTTTTAGAGTTTACAAGTCAACTCCTGCTTATGCTAATTTTTTGGAGATTCAACATTTTGGAGCGAGTTTTCTGAATTTGATTGGTAATAAGGTGAGAGTGCCGGAAGCAGGATGAGTTAAGATATTCAGGTAAGCTGCAATACTTGAGAGGTAGCATGACCCCGGCAACCGAAAAGATTGTCCTTCCCTCTCCCTTCCCCGACCACACTCAACTGCCAGAGGAAGATGGCACTTTTGTGAAGAATTTTCAGGAGCATCCTCAGAGCATTATTTTGACTGATTCTATCGGGTCGGTATTGCAAGGGCTTCATCCCGATGGGCAATATGCTATAGGGCAAGACTGTGGCATCTACTGGCGAGAAACTGACCCGCTTGAAAAGGGAGCAGAAGCTCCAGACTGGTTCTACGTGCCGAACGTGCCACCAACATTAGGAAATCCGATTCGTCGCTCTTACGTGCTGTGGCGGGAATTCATGGCTCCGATGATTGCTTTGGAGTTCGCATCGGGAGATGGTTCAGAAGAGCGGGACACAACCCCACTATCGTACTCGGAAGTTGGAGCGGCGCAAAGGCCTGGGAAGTTTTGGGTATATGAACGGATCATGCGGATTCCGTTTTATGGCATCTATGAAATCAATAGTGGCAGGCTGGAGGTTTACAGCCTGAACAATGGGTTTTACCAGCAGTTGCTTCCGAACGATCGCGCTCATTATCCGATCGCGCCAATGGGCGTAGAATTAGGACTGTGGGAAGGCAGTTATCAAAACCAGACAATGCTGTGGCTGCGGTGGTGGGACAGCGAGGGCAATTTGCTTCTGACAGGTACAGAACGAGCTTCCTTAGCAGAGCAGGCTTTGAGTGCAGAAGCCCAAGCGCGGCGGGATGCCATCCCTCGGTTGTTGGCAATGGGATTGAATACAGAGCAAGTGGCAGAAGCACTCGGTTTATCTGTAGAGGAAGTTAGGCAGCATTCACAATCTTGATGTCGCTTTTGATTAAGAGACTATTGACTTGTAGGGTGCATCTCACATCTTGCACCATTCTCAGGAACAGCCAAGATATTCTCATGAACCGCCAAGATATTCTCAGGAACAGGCAAGATGCCTGTTCCACAAATAATGAGTTTTTTTGTGGGGTGTAGGGGTTGGGCATCCTGCCCGCCCGTAAGTCCTACTATTTTACAGCAGTCAAAACATCGCCGATTTTAACTGTGCCGCTGTTGATAATTTTGGCTAAAACTCCAGTTTGTGCGTGACCAAATTCCTTTTGGAGTAAACTGAGTAGGGAAATATCCCGATCGCCCGTTTCTGGATTCACTTCTATATTGACACAGCGACCGATTCGTGCTGTAACTTCTATGCGCGCCGTGCCTAATTGAAACTGTTTTCCGATCAACTCAAATTCTGACCAAGCTGCCATACCTTCTAGCACAATGTTCGGGCGAAATCTTCCCACGTCAATGTTTTGAACAGCGATTTCTGTTAATTGGTCTAATGTGGCTTGACTGAGCAAAGAAATGTGTACGGGTTGTCGATCGGGATAACGAGTTTCGCCGCTGCTGTCGCCGACTAAGTGCAAAGGTGCAAACTGCGGGTGTCTCGCTTCTTTTGTGGGTTCCATTGCTGCCAAATATTCTGTGAAAAAACTGCCGATGCGATCGCGCCCCGCTGCTGTGTTCGTTTCTGCAGATAACACTGCAACTCCTTCACGCTTGACTGTTAAAACGGCCGTTTCCGGTTGATAATCACATTCTAAAGCTGCTAACAAAGGCCAATCGTTTTGGACGGCAAAATGTTTTTTGCTCATCCAAGGCACGTTGTCTGCCGGCAGCTTTGCAGCTTCAAGATTATCTGCAAACATTAAGGCAAAAGCTCGATCGCCCTTAATTCCATGTCCTGCTGTTAAAGCAAACTCCGACATTTCTTGCGGTGTCAGCCCTTTAATTGGATAAATAAATAACTGTTTTATTGTTGCTACTGTCATAAATTTTTCTGAAGTTACTACAATTTTAACTTTCACTCTTGTCCCCCCCTTACTAAGGGGGGCTAGGGGAATCGAAGCTATTTCAAAAACCTTAATCAAATTGCTATAAAAACCCGATTAAGCTAGCAACTCATAGCGGCGGATATCTGGAGGCCCAACGGCCAAACCGTCTAATTTCTGCACGGCGTCTTGAATGTGAGTTGAACCGAGATGTAGTTCGAGCAAATCAGCACTTTCCCACTCTTCAACAAACGTAAAATCTGTGGGATCGGCTTGATTTTGCAGGAGTTCGTATTTGATGCAGCCTTTTTCTTTGCGAGTGGGCTCCATAATGCTCAGCAGCAGAGATTTAAGTTCTGCTACTTTGTCGGGAAACGCGACAAGGCGGGCGACTACTCGCAAGGTTGTTTTGGACATAGGAGAAAAAAGTCACAGATAGGACGATCGAACTTACCGATTTTTACTTGGCAAACTCAGCAAAAGACGATTTTACTTAAAATAACCTAAAGAGATCGAGCGGTCAATCGATTTTAGATTTTAGATTTTAGATTTTAGATTAAAGAATTGCAGCATTGACTTGCGCGAGATAAATACGTTCGGCAAGTTTCATCCGATACAGGTTTTTTATTTCTGGGTCCTGAGTCTGCTTTCGGAATGAATCACGTGGCGGGTATCCTGGATGCTTGATTGTCAACCGCAGTAAAATTAGTCCAGGACGCGCTCAAATCTCCGAAACCCGGTTTCTTGCCAAATTCTTCGTTACTAAGCGCAGAGCGTCCTAGAAACCGGGTTTCTTGAGATATTTTGGCAAATACCGGAGGAACTCAATCTTTGGGATAAAATCGCTTGTTTTCTGTAGAATATTCCCAGGCGAGATCCTCCGGGTCTTTTTCCCGACTCCACTGAGCAAACTCCGGCTTAAGTTTCCACTTGCCGATCGTAGTTGCGTGAACTTTGAACCTGCGGGAGAGTTCCGTCTGGGTAAAAGAAATTTTGGGCTTTTGAGGAGTCTTGGTTGGAGCAATGGGGAATAAATTGGGTTTTTTATCTTGTGCTTTTTCCCGATTTGTGGGAGGCTCTTGAACAGCTATTCCCGCATTAGGTGTTTCGCTTTGATTGACAGGTGGAGCTATTTGAAAATAATACAAAATTCCGCCTTGTTCCGTCACTTCAAAATCTGCGGCAAACTCAGAGGCTCGTTCGTCGAGATACTCTTGAACCTTTTCTCCGGGGAGTTTCGCATTCATCGCCAAATCCAAAGCCGTAACTCGCCCTTGATTTTCCTTGATCAACTTATAGAAAACCGAGTCTAAATGAGCGAGTTTATGTTTTTGCTGCTGGTGGTAGAGTTTGTAAGCCCAAGCAATGCCCGCTGTGGTGGCGATCGCCCAAAACATCCTTCCCGACTCGAAACTGGCAACCGCCGTCAAGGAAATAGGCAAAAGCAGGGTAAGATATCCCCAAATGCTTCCCTTCTTTAGGTTATTGCTGTTTTTGACCATAGTTCCTAAACAGGTACGTAGTTTAGCTTAGTAGAGCGTGTCTGAATGCCGCGAAAGTTTTTCGACAGTCGATATATCGATCGGCTAATCGCCCATCCGCCCAAAAATGGATACAGACCCCCCAGGACCTTGAGTGGTGATTCCCCAATTTTAGACTTTTGTTGAATATCTAGATTCATGGCTGCAAGTCAATCTAAAATCTAAAATCTAAAATCTAAAATCGGCTGACGCACTCTACGACAAAATCCCATAATCTACTTTTTTTGCAACCGAGGGTTCATGTACTTTTTTCGCAAACAGATTGCCATCCTGCTGATAGTTGTTGCTTGCTGTACGCTGACGATTAGTTGCAGCAATAGCCGAGCTATCCAGTGTACTAAATTTACTGAAATTGTCAACAAAGGCAACGCTCTCATTGATGTTGATAAAGACAGCAACGATGCTGCCACGACCGACAACTTAGCTAAAAATTTGAACCTGATAGCAAAAGAAATTGAAAATCTGCGAATAACAGATCCCACCCTCAAAGAAATTCAGGAGCCATCGGTTAAATCCTTCCAGGAAATTAGTCAAGCACTCGGCGACATAAGCAAAAGTCTTCAGGCTGGAAATCTCGCTTCTACAAGTATAGAAGGTCGAGAGCAAATCAAAACAGCTCAAGCAGATATTATTAGAGCCGGCCAACAGGCGAATCAAGCAGCCGCAAATCAAGACGCTTTGACTAGCAAACTGATTAATTATTGTAAGGGCGATCGCTAAAGGCTAAGAGTTTTGAATTTTGAGATGGCCACGCAAACCCCAACAACGCACAGCGGGTGAATGAATTTGAGGAATGCGTCGCCTTCACCTACTATCTACCCCTTTGCAATTACCCAATTTAGTGATGAATTTCTAGATTCAAAATATAGCGACCGAGTTGCACTTTCTCCGACCACAACTCGTATTCTAACTGCAAGTGATCCGGTTCCGGCTTTCCTGTCAGCGTCAAGTTGCGAGTGAAGTTGCGGAGTCGCAACTGTTCGGGAGTCGCCAGCGATTCGCCCTGAAGCCAATAACGGCTCAGGCCGTACATTCCTCGTTCCCAGCAGTGGCGGTAACTGTATTTGCCGTTTCCTTGCATCGTCATAATGACTCGATAGGGCGAAACTTCTAGCCAGAGCAAGCGGGGTTTTGTAGTTGGGGGTAAGATTGTAACTTGCTCGGCAGATTCGTTGGAACCGTCGGAAAATTCGCGATCGATTATTGCTGGTTCGTGCAACAACAAGTGAAAGCGATCCCGGTCTTTTTGATAAAGCGTAGCAGCGGTTTCAACGACTGACCACAAAGGTAAATCTGTGGATACCAGCGATAAACTTACAGGCTTGCGGTGATGGGTCAGCATAAATAAAAGTTTAGGGGTTGTTGTGGATCTGGCAGTTTGAGATTTGAGATTTTAGACTTTAGATTTTAGATTGGCTGGGTTCCAAATTCCGGAGCTTTTGCTTAAAAAAATGAAAAATCTACAACTCGCAATCGAAAATCTAAAATTGTTTAGTCACCATTCAATCATCTGGTCGATAACTGAGAGCTGGACATGAAATCTAAGCAGATACACGGATAATATTTGTGAAATTAATGTGAAATCCGTGCCGTTGCGTCCGCACTCCCGTGTCATCGAGAACTGACAGCGGAGTCTCCGGGCGAGTTTAATCAGCCTTTAAGTTAACCGGACACATTGGGAAAAACCCGCACGCCGTACAAAAGACGACTGACTTAGGACTGGGAAAAAGGTAGGATAGCTAACGCCATCCAATCCTAGTTTATCTCAATGCAAGCTGACATTATAACTACTTCGCTTCTTGACAAAAACCAAACTTTAAGCATTCAAAAACCGGCATCGGGCTTGTCGCTGGTCGGGAGGATTCGAGTTCCCGGCGATAAGTCGATTTCTCACCGAGCTTTGATGTTGGGTGCGATCGCCCGAGGTGAAACGACAATTGAGGGACTGCTGCTAGGAGAAGACCCCCGCAGCACTGCTAAATGTTTCTCGCTCCTGGGAGCCAAAGTTTCTGAACTCAACGCGGAACGGGTGACAGTCCGGGGCGTCGGAATTGGCGAGTTAGAGGAGCCTGTGGAAGTCTTGGATGCGGGTAATTCCGGCACGACGATGCGGCTGATGTTGGGAATTTTAGCCTCTCATCCGGGGCGTTTTTATGCAGTAACGGGTGACAGTTCTCTGCGATCGCGCCCCATGTCGCGCGTCATTAAACCGCTGCAACAAATGGGAGCGCAAATTTGGGGCCGAAAAAGTAATTCTTTAGCTCCTTTAGCGATACTCGGACAGCAGTTACAACCGATTCACTACCATTCTCCGATCGCCTCGGCTCAAGTTAAATCTTGCATTTTGCTGGCCGGTTTGATGGCAAACGGAGAAACTACAGTCACAGAACCCGCTCTGTCGCGGGATCACAGCGAGCGGATGCTGCGAGCGTTTGGAGCCCAATTGAGCGTCGATCCAGAAACTTGTAGCGTGACAGTTACTGGGCCGACACAACTGCAAGGGCAGAATGTGATTGTACCGGGGGATATTAGTTCGGCGGCTTTTTGGCTAGTTGCTGGGGCGATCGTCCCCGGTTCGGAACTCGTAGTGGAAAATGTCGGCGTCAACCCAACTCGTACAGGCATTTTGGAAGCTTTGGAAATGATGGGCGCCGACATTGAACTGCAAAATCAGCGAGAGGCCGCCGGAGAACCTGTAGCGGATATTTTGGTTCGTAGTTCCGGCCAATTGCGGGGATGCACCATTGCTGGCGACTTAATTCCCCGGCTGATTGACGAAATCCCGATTTTGGCAGTAGCGGCGATCTTTGCGTCCGGTACTACAATAATTCGAGATGCGGCTGAGTTGCGAGTCAAAGAGAGCGATCGGCTGGCCGTGACTGCTGCCGAACTCAACCGCATGGGAGCTCAAATTTCCGAGTTACCCGACGGTTTAGAAATTACCGGGGGAACTCCTTTGACCGGCGCGGATGTTGACAGCTACACCGACCACAGAATAGCGATGAGTTTGGCGATCGCAGCCCTCAACGCCACAGGTATTACTAACATTCACCGGGCCGAAGCTGCTGCCATTTCCTACCCCGACTTTACCGCCACTTTACAACAAGTTTGCCATCCAAATTGAGATTGGGCATTGGGCATTGGGCATTGGGCATTGGGAATTGGGCATTGGGCATTGGGCATTGGTTGCTGGTTACTTGTTATCGGTTATTGCTATAGCCTCAAAAATAACAAATAACCACTAACTAATGACTAATGACCAATGACTAATGACTTCCTCTAAGAATCTTTACCTACAACTTGTTCTTTTAAAGAATCAATTTCCGTTAACAACTCTTGGCGATTAGAAGCCTTGAGCAGATAGCGGTAAACAAACCAACCCGTATATCCCATGCCAATCAACTCAAAAACTGGAGCTACCAAAGGGACATCATTAAGAGCACCTAAAACTCCCAGCATTACCTTAATACTAATACCGCCTGCCAGAATTAAACCAACAGTTATGAGGGGCTTTTGGTAGTCAGCAAAAAAATTAGAGAGATAGGCTGGAAGTTCCGACAAAATTGTAATAACTTGGTCTTTAATATCTTGGAACTGGCTGGCCGTTGTTTCTGTGGTTGTCACTGTAGTCATGACCCCCGGTTTGTCCTCCACCAGATCTACTGTCACGACTTCAGTGATTGTTTGTGTCTCGTCCGAAAAGTTAGCTTGTGTCATTGAATACTTCCTCCGTTGTCAGGTAAAATTGCAGGCTGTGAATTGCTGCCAGTAGAATTCTCCGGCAATTAGCACAGCATCCGCGCTGCAGGGACTAATTGATGAGACTAAGGCAGAGTTTCACAAATTGCAAGCAAAAATAACGATATGACTTGATTTTAAACAATTGCCTTCGCTGCCAAATCGGTCTTTTGACTCATTTTTTCCCTTGATCGAGGTTGATTTGATTCGGGCAAGGGCGTCCTTGTTCAAAGTCGGTGATGTTGCCGATCGTAGTTTCGGCGATATTTTTCAAAGCTTCCTCGGTGAAAAAAGCTTGGTGTCCGGTAATCAGGACGTTTGGAAAAGTCAGCAAACGCTGAAAAACGTCGTCTTGAATAACGTGATTTGACAAATCCTCAAAAAACAGATCCGTCTCTTGTTCGTAAACATCTAAGCCGAGGTAGCCAATTATACCAGACTTTAGTGCTTTGGTGACAGCTTTAGTGTCAATCAACTGACCGCGGCTGGTATTGATCAGCATCATCCCTGGTTTCATTTGCTCGATCGCCTCTGCACCGATCAAATGGTAAGTTTCCGGTATCAGCGGACAGTGGAGGCTGACAATATCAGAGGCGGCGAACAGTTCCGGGAGTGCGACGTATTCCATGCCGAGGGCGAGGCAATCTGGGTTTTGGTAAACATCGTATCCCAGCAGGCGACACCCGAATCCGTGCAGAATTTGGGCAGTAATTGCGCCAATTCTGCCTGTTCCGACGATTCCCACCGTTTTGCCGTGGAGGTCAAAACCCAAGAGGCCGTCTAGGGCGAAATTGCCTTCGCGGACGCGGTTGTAGGCCCGGTGGATTTTGCGGTTGAGGGACAAAATTAGAGCGACTGCGTGTTCGGCGACTGCGTAGGGAGAATAAGCAGGAACTCGCAGCAGAGTTAGATCTAAATCCTTGGCTGCTGCTAAATCGACGTGATTGAATCCGGCGGATCTCAGGGCCAGCAAGCGGACGCCTTTTTCGGCGATCGCCCCGAGGGTTTTCGCGTCCAAGCAGTCGTTCACGAACGCGCAAACAGCCGGAAATCCAGCAGCCAAAACGCTGGTTTCCACGGTCAGATGCGGTTCAAAAAAAACCAATTCGTGTTGACCGCCGACATTGGCTGCTGTCAGAAAAGTGCGATCGTAGGATTTGGTATTAAATACGGCTACCTTCATGATTTTGCCTGCTAATCCAGTAATAGTTGGCAGTTCTTCCCAGCTTAGCTCCAAACCTTACTTTTTTTATTAAATTTATTACGCTAGACTAAGCAGTAATCGTTAATCTGCCATCACCGACGAGAGAACCAAATGCGTAAACAACTCAAAACAATCCTCTATGAAATTTTAGAAGTCTCAGACAGCACTAATTTCTACAGCTTAGCAGATGATCTGATTATTCCTTCCTTAATAGTTTTAAACCTTACAGCTTTTATTGCTTCCACTTCCCCAAGCTTTTCCCTAGGATACAAACAACTTTTTGAATATATCGAAATTATTTCCTCTTTGGTCTTTACACTAGAATATGTTTTGAGGATGTGGGTGTGTACCGTCGATCGCAAATACAGCCACCCGATTTGGGGAAGACTTAAATACGCTCTCACACCGCTGAGTATGATCGACTTGATTTCTATTTTACCCTTTTACTTATTGTTGTTATTTCCCCAATTAAGCTTTGTTTATATAATTAGCATTCTGCGCTTATTACGCTTGATAAAAATCAGCAGGTATTCTGAGTCAGTGCGAACTTTGGGTTCAGTATTATACGCTAAAAAAGAGGAATTACTAGCTACCGCTTTTGCCGTTTTTATCTTATTAATTTTTGCATCTAGTCTCATGTATTTTGTGGAATCATCATCCCAACCTAAATCTTTTGGGAGCATCCCCGATGCAATGTGGTGGGGAGTTGTGACTCTAACTACTGTCGGTTACGGCGATATTTATCCGATCACTCCTATCGGCAGATTTTTAGGCTCAATATTAGCATTTTTAGGCATCGGAATTTTTGCTTTGCCTGCGGGTATAATTTCTTCGGGTTTTTCCGAGGAATTGCAAAGGAAAAAGCAACAAAAAACACCGGAAAAATTAGAACCATCTGCAAATTCTCAATCGGTAGAAATGCTGACGGAGAGGGAGGTAATTTTTGAACAAAAGCAAATGGCGATCGCACTTCACATCGAAAGTTCATGCGAGTTGATGAAAATGTGTGTTCAAACCGCCAAACAAAAGTTAGGAAGTGATTTTCAAAATGAACAAATTATTCGCGATTTAGCTATTCATCTTTACAATGAAGCCGTTTGCAAATTCGAGCTGTGATTACAGCCATAGCAGAAGCAATAAGGAAGAAGGCTATAAAGGAAGGGCGCATCATCCACACGCTCATTGACTGGCTGAGGATGCCGGGAGTAAGTCAGTCGTCGATTGCCTCAACGCCAAGTTGCCTAAGTCGCTCAATGTTGTCCTTCATGGCTTTGAGCGCTTCGGGGGAGTGCCCCTGCCAATCCGTGAGCTCGCCCGTGACGCGCAGCGGCTCCCGGGAGCGGTATGACTTCGTGGGATTACCCGGGTATTTCTTGTCCGTCAGATTGGGGTCATCCATAATCGGGCCAGTCGGTTCCACCATGTAGATTCTGCCGGGCCCTTCGCCGAGGGCCAGCTCGGCCCCCCAAGTAGCCGCATCCAAGGTGGCAGTCAGATAGACGTAGACTGCCTTATTCCTCTTACCGTAGTTAGAGTTGTAACCGGGCACGATTAGGTCTCCCGGCTTCAGGTCAGCCCGTGTGCCATGGTAGAACTGCTGCGGAATCATATCGTCAGTGGCTGTCATCGGCTCGCTCCTGATACTGTTTTTCCTCCGCTCGCAAATCTCGCGCCGGTCTCGACAGGGAGTATGTTGGCCTGAGACTAGGGCGAACGCATCTAAATTTCATGTTAACAGAATATGGTATAGCCTTTCTCCAAAAGATGAGGTATGACTGACAGCTTACAGCACTTCCGGGTGTTATGAGGTACAATAAGAATAGATTAAAAAAATACACCAATGAAAGCATATTCAGTAGAT
>NZ_JAUBTR010000191.1:0-1678 GCF_036705045.1 Microcoleus sp. BR0-C5 | reverse complement strand
AGATTGCACTCACTGTTTTCACCTCTCTGCTGTATTGCGCTCGCATCCCTCTTTAAAAACTGTCCGGAGTATTGAAGTTTACCTGATTTCTTCTGTCTCTGTTCTATCTGTCAGACCCTAATTACCCTGTTGTTTTAACTTTATCTAAAAAATTGTTTGTAGATTCTCCTGAAGACGGAGGATAGCAGCAACCCAGGGAAATAACATCAAAGTCTACAGAGTTATTGGGGAATCTAAAACCAGAATTAACAGCACTCTATTTGCGCCTTATAGGGCATACATTCGGCTTACGCACCGGCCAAAGTTGAACAAAGTTGCAGTAGGTCGCGTACCAGGGTAAGCGCATCTAATTTGGTATCAAATGTAACAGACCCCAAAAAGAGGGTGCAGTATTATAGCTGCCCGGTTTGTCCGAGAGATTCTATAATAACTCCCAAGCTCAGTAGAAAATAGGAATGAATACTCTATGACTAAAGGATTTTCACCCGTTGTTGCGAGTGCTAAATTAAAAACCATAAAAACCCAGCCTCAACCTATTTCTATGCAAGAACTAGAAGGGGGTTTGTTGAGTTATTTTGATGCTCTACCTGATCCAAGAGTTGACCGTACTAAATATCACTTACTTAAAGATATTCTAGTGATTGCTTTGTTAACGATAATAGCTGGAGGTAACGGATGGGAAGATATGGAAAATTATGGAATAAGTAAACAATCCTGGCTCAAACAATTTTTAGAATTACCCAATGGCATTCCTCATCATGATACGTTTCGTAGAGTTTTTGAAAAATTAGATCCCAAAATTTTAGAACAGAATTTAACTCAATGGGTTCAAAAATTTATCGGTTCAGTTGTTAACCAAGTTATCCCGATTGACGGAAAAAGTCTTCGGGGGTCTTATGACCGAAATCAGGGCAAAAAAAATTTACATTTAGTGACAGCGTGGGCTTCTGAAAATCGTTTAGTCCTCGGCCAAGTTAAGGTAGACAGCCATTCCAATGAAATTACAGCCATTCCAGCTTTATTAGAATTAATTGACGTAACCGGCGCAATTATTACGATGGATGCAATGGGGACTCAAACGGAAATTGTTAAACAGATTGTTCATAAAAAAGCTAATTATGTAGTTTGCTTAAAAAGTAATCACCCGACTCTTTACAATCAAGTTAAATCTTGGTTTGAGCTTCAATCAAGTCGGCAATTTGATGGAGTTAAAATGACGGATTACCGTCACGTAGAAAAAGGGCATAACCGGATTGAGAAAAGAAGGGTTTGGGCTATTCCCGTTTCAGAATTTGGAGACCTTTATAATCAAGATAAATGGGCGGGACTCCAGACGGTTGTTATAGTCGAACGGTTTCGACAAGAGTGGAATGGAACCTCTCATGAAGTCCAGTTCTATCTAAGTTCTTTAACCGTAAATGCTCAAAAACATGGTTCTATTATTCGGGAACATTGGAGCATTGAAAATAAAGAACATTGGGTTTTAGATGTGACTTTTGAAGAAGATAAATCTCGGATACGAGCGTTTAATAGCCCTCGAAATTTGGCGGTACTCAGACGGATGGCCCTTAATGCCCTCAATCTGTGAAACCACCCTATCCCGTAGCTTGAGACAAAAAAGGAACCGGGCAGCGATGAGTGAGGAGTACATGATGCTTATTCTCAAATCCTTGTGTCA
>NZ_JAUBTR010000117.1:0-13011 GCF_036705045.1 Microcoleus sp. BR0-C5 | reverse complement strand
CAAAGGAATAAAAGTCTTACCAAAAAAGTTAAAAGAGTATCTACCCTTATGGCAACGTTCTGAAACTTTACCGAAATGGGATATCACGATTACCCCAACTTGACTGGTATTTTATTTTTCCGCGCCTCCCCTATCCCTACATCTTGCTACGACTCCTGCAAGGATTGCTATAACTCCTTCTGTTTGATGATATTAATTCCCTATTAAAGCTCGTCCAATCCTCTCCCCCTCTCCCCTCTCTCCTTGTCTCGAACATACCAAATAATATAGAGCCGCTGCTGCTTACCTGAAAGTTCACCTAAACTCTATCTGCAAGTAGATGCGTTTATTGTAACTTGCAGCAGTTTCGCATCGGGAGTCAAAAGTAAGGGCAGTTCAATGACTGCCCCTGTAATTAGTTATACCTATTGAATAGGATAATTTTTCAGGCGATCCACAAATAGCAAATTTATCCAGTACGAGCTAAATCGTGAATCTCAAATCTAAAAGCAAATAACCCAGGTTATAGTTGTGCACAATAATCCCTTCTGTGAAACTTACTCAAATCTACTTTGAGAGCAGGTTTGACGTTCACTTCCTGTTTCTACCAAGGCGGTCGGCCGCTTCTTGTCCACAGGCGTGTTTTCGAGCCCAACTTTCCCTACAAACATTTTTTCAATCTTAATCGTGTTTCATTGATCCTGTACAGCTCAATAAAAACGCACTTTTAGGTAAGATTGACTAATTTCTTTGATTCTGTCGCTACCTCTTGATTACTTCCGGGTTAAGGCTTTTGACCTGATAAGTCCAGAGGAAGTTGGGGAAGCCGGAGGCGAACCGCATTTGTTTGCAGCCAGAGAGTGATAGCGTGCTTCCGTTGCGGAGTCACGTACTCTCCCGGTCGGATCACGCCAGCACAGACACCGATGTTTTTCATAAGGGTTTCTCGCTCCGATGAACTTGCACCCTGTAGCAACCTGACTTGGGCTTTGATAAAATCCACGTTCATAGCTGAAAGTAAAAGTAAGTAAAGAACTCAGTTAAATAGCGATGCTTTGCTTCCGATTGTAACTCTAAAACCACTTGGTATGAATCTAATTGATTCAACATCCCCATCCTGGGGATCAGGGCGTCTAGAGCTAGCCAACTTTATTTACTTTATCTGTTTTTGCTAGCAAAAGTGTCACTATGCTAGCAGTTTTAGCAGAATTATTTATAGTTAAGAACTGTTACAAATTTGGCTCGATTTCCACAATACGGCAGAGTTTAGTGCTAACGCTACTTTCCTGAACTCAAAAAGTTCAGCATTGTCTCCAACTCCTTGCCTTCCTAGGTTTTAGACTTCCCGATTGGGAAGCGATCGCTCCGGGAACATTCCTCTGCGATCGCCCCTCTTAACACCCGGACACTGCCACATCACCCTATTGATTTAGATCGTCCCGTAGACTTGGCTGTGGACTATAACTTCAGGCATACGTGTTGTTACCGGGGCTACAATAAGCGAGCAAGTTTTTATTCTTGTTTCTCAAGGAAATATTTTTTTGATTTTCTTGCAAAGCCCTTATTTGTGTTAATTAAGGCAGCTTTATGATCTCCGGGCCAACGAAGACTCGCAGCTTGCGAACCCAGATATTTTGTGCTGTGTGGGGGTGAATCTGTTTCCTGAATTCATTGGGGGCGATCGCTCCTCCACCAGAATTGCCAGTAACGGCTCATTTTGTATAATTGATAACAGATCGATACCTGCTAATAATTTTAAAACAGCACAATTTTAAACAGTCTTCCATCCGTCGATCGCTCCTAATAGCCCACAAAGAGGTATCCCAAAAAATTAACTCTGCATACCCGATATTTTAAGGCGATTTTCCCTTAGCCATTTGCCGTAGATAGCAATTCGATCTAGCCCTATTTGTGGGTAACTAAAGTTTAAATTAGCTTTAAATTAAGCTGATAAACTTACGTAATAAAATACCAAATTAACTGTTTTAAGTCTTCCTTAAACTTACTCATTTATGATATTTTATTTGTGATTAAATAAGAATATATTTACAGCCATCCTTATTGTTAACAAAACTCGTTTTTGACGGTGAAAGCTTCGGTTTAGCGAACTCTAAACGTGAATTAAAGATATTAATTCATCGGCGTTGCACAATTTGAGGATTATTGTGGTGAGTAGGGTTAGGCGTCCCGCCTGCTTTGAAAATACACGCATTCAGGCTCATGGGCCCCTCACAAAAAATCAAAATCATCCCACTATTATGCAACCCCAATTAACCAGCCCATACGATATAAGCTGTCGCGCATTTAAATTGTATATTCAGGGCGGGCGTCCCGCCCAACCCCTACTCCCCACAAGACTTTAATTTTTTTTGACAGACAATTTAAAGACCACAACAGCTTAGCAACCGCCAAGACGGTTAGGACGTTGTTAATGGCTGAAATGATTGATTTTATTGCTTCTTCCTTCTGCTATATCTTTCACTCTACAAAAACGAACCGACTAGCCAGCATAGAAAATCCCCTCGCGCAGAAGCTGGAAGGGGAAATGGTGAATAAAATTATTGGTTTTAAACCATCGATATGTATGCCTCTTTTTGCAGTATCAAGAGGTATCGATCGAGCCAACCACCGATGTTGGTCAGTCGCTAAGATAATTTCCCGGTGGGAAACCGAGAAATTATCAACTAAATCAACCTTTTTTCTGCTGGCGTTGGAGCTTAGTTTTCCAATTGGCGATATCCTTCTGAGCCAACTGATAACTCTTAGTACCCGACGGCACCAGCGAAGCAGCTTCAACTGCCTCTTTCAGCTTTCCTTGAGAGCCGCGCAACTTAGCAATTTTGAGAATACTTTCGCTCCACTCTCCAATTAACTGTTGAGCTTCTTCATACTTCGGCTGACCGGGTTCAATTTTATTAGCTTGCTGGATGCCTTTACTGTAAGAAGAGGCAACGCCCCGCTTAATTTGACCCTTAGCAGCCGATAGCAAAGCAGCATTTACATCCTGGTCTTTGGATAGCTCCTCCCACTGAGCGATCGCCTGTTTCGACTGATTGTAAACAGGCTGATTGACATCCGGCATCAATTTAGCTGCCCCGATCGCCCCCTGGAAATCGCCTCGAGCAGCCCGCCCGTTAGCTATATCCAAAATCGTTAAACTCCAGCGCTCAATATCCTGCTGAGCCTGCGGGTAGAGCGGATCGCTAGGCGGAATCGTTCGAGCCTTAACCACTGCTTTATTAAAACTAGAAGCCGAACCATCCTTGAGGAAAGTTTTCGCCTCAGCCCACACCTGCTGGCTCGATGGTGGCTCCTTGGTTCCAGTCCCTGCTTGCACCGCCCGCGGTTGGTTCTGCGACACCCCAGTACCAGTAAATTTTTGAGATCCAGAGTTTTGAGCATTTTCAGCAGGCGATCGAGGATCTCCTTCCTGCTGACCAATAAAAATTGATTTGTTCGTCACAAAAACACCCAACAGCAGCACCAAAGCCGTAGCTGAACTCCACAAAACTAGCTGCTGCAAAAATGACTTATCCGACCCCCCGTTATGCTCATCCTCCGGCTTTTGCAAGTTCGGTCGATCGCCCCCCCGATCGGCAGGGGCCACAGCATTTGGCTGCGACACAGGCGGCATCTCAACCGGCGAATCCTCAGCATTGCGAACTGCCGGAGGCAGATCCATTGGAGCCGTAGCCGTCGCCATTTGCGGGCGATCGAACCCATCAGCCGTACCAACCATCATATTGCCGTTGCGTCCGGCCAACGCAGCAGTTGGTACCCCTGAAGCATCCGGCAAAATCACCAAATTAGCCTTTCCTGGAGGATTCACCACCATCAAAGGTTCTTGTTTCGGACGCAAATGGTGGTCACACAGCTCCGGCAGTCGATCGCTCAAAAAACGGTCTAAACCCTTAATCGTCATGCACTGTCCCGATCGCAGCCCCTCCAAAAGCGCCGTCGTAAAAAACCCCTGACGCAAAGCCGAAGTTTCCCGCGAAACTTGATTCGGGCGGCAAGAAAGCACCGTTGGGATTTCCAGTTCCCGCGCCCGATCGACCGTTTGAGAGCCGATCGTTTCCCCCGCTTTCACAATCTGGCTGCGGTTCATATCAACCAGCACCAACACCGTTTCCGTAGGAGCGTTTTTCAGAGTATTCAACAGCCACTCTACCGGAATTCCCGTACCCTGAATGTCAGCCGGATTCCCGTCAATCGGCATCAAATAATCCTTACCTTCATAGCTGACACCGTAGCCGCTAAAAAAACACCAGAGTAAATCTCCTTGTTGCACATGTTGCGCGCAGAGGCTTTGGGTCAATCTCAGAATATTTTCCCGATTTGGATATGTAGATTGACCCCACAGCGACGGCGAGCTATCGGTCATCAGCAGACATCCATCCGGCGCAAAACCCGCCTCCTCAGTCAAAAAACCGTACAGAGCCTCTGCATCCTCTTGGGCGTAACTCAAAGGCTGGAGTAACTGATATTGATTGATGCCTATTGCAATACAAGCGTGATTTTTCATCCCCATATGCCCTATATATATAGTGGACAGCTTGCACAAAACGATAACACATAGCCGTTTAAGGTTATACCCACTTTCGCCAGCACTCACAGAGCAGTTGTCCGAAGGCCGAACTCCCAACAAGCCCCCAAATTTAGCATCCTAGAATTTTTAATTTTTATATGGTCGTAAAAAATTCTCCCCTGTGCCTGCCTTTAGAAAAATAAAGTTAAATTGGATACATAGGCCCGTCTATTTGACTCTAATTTTCACCAAACTACACCAAAAAGGAATAACCCGCCCATGGTCTCTACCGCCAAAAAAGAAATCTCCCCCCACAGCGAATCGCTCCTGAAGCAAAAGCATCCTAAAACTCACAGCCACTATAGGTTTCAGGACTTTTTTGCCTTCGATCGCCAGATGGGTACAATTGACGACTGGAATGAGTCGCGCAACATTTTTACCAGCGAAGACTTCATTATCGGTTTGGTGGAGGGGCTCGAAGAAGAAGTAGGCCCCGCGTCCTCTGTCATCATGTATACTATTGGTTGCCAGTGGGGACTCCAAGATTCTGAATTTTTTCAAAAATGGTTTAGTGCCGAATTCGACCAAAACATTCGCCAGTCAAATCTCATGTTTCTGCTAGAAACTTGGTGGTGGCCTTTCACGGCTCAAGGTTGGGGTCGCTGGGAAGTGGACATGAGCGATCGCAAACACGGCTGCATCTTCATCAACCTTTTTGACTCAGCAGTTGCTCGCACATTGGGCGACGTAGGCAAACCGGTTTGTCACCTATACGCCGGTTTGTTCGCCGGTTTCTTCGGCTCTTTAGTCAAAAAGCCTCTGAGCTGCATAGAACTCCAATGTTACTCAATGGGAGAAACCTATTGCAAGTTCCTCCTTGGCAACCCTGATAAAATTGATGCAGCAGCATTCTGGCTCAACGAAGGTGCCAACGCCCGCGATATTCAAAATCGACTGCAACACGGTGAAATATTGCGATAAACAACCTGGAAAGGCACATCCCCTGCCCTGCCTTTCCTCCCACCAATTTCGCGATCGAAAGTGCGATGGTGGATTTCTCCAGGCAGGAAGAAAGATGAAAAGTCAAACTTCATGGTTGGATCAATCTGTCCAAGAATTCTTTGGTCACTATAATTGGCTGGGAAAATCTTTAGAAACCCCTAATGGCTCGACCCCCGGTCAACTTCTGAGTTTAACCCAGCCAGTAGCAGACTTTTTTCAAGCTATTTCTTGGGAAGGAATTCCGGAAGTAGGTGCCCTACCCCTACCACAACCCTTGCCAGTAATTTCTATTACTGAACAAGCAGAAGTCACCATTGATGACCTATTCGACCTGTTTTAGTCTGTGTAGGGAATAGAAAATGAAAAATAGAGCAATCCCTCATCCATCTTCCCTCACCCCTGTTTTCTCATCCTTCAAAATCCATTAGTTAAATCCGTTAAATCCCGTACATTGCTGGTGACCTAACTTCCTTCCTTTTATCAATTACCGATTACCACTTAATTAAAATCATGCACCCTGAGATTGAGGCGCTGCTGGATCAGGCAGAAAACCGCTTTTTAAAAGGCGAAGAACTCCTAGCTTTTAAGCGTCAAGCTGTAACCCTTGTTCAGCGCTTAAAAATTTACGAATTTTTGCGAGAGAAGGAAGCAAGCATCTTCCAACCAGTAGCCAACCAACTACAAGAAACATTCCCCGAGGAAAAACAAGAAACCTTAGAACGATCGCTCAAACACTGGGTGTTAGTCTTGCGGTACTGCGCTATGGCTATGCTGCTGAACGATCAAAATTTTCTCGAACAGCGCCTTGTAGAATGGCTTTCCGGCATAGTCGCAGCCCACCAAACTCAAAAAATCGAAGCAACTGTTTGCAATCTGCTGCAAACTCGTTTAAAAGAATTGCTTTCCGAGCAAGCCCGGGCTATATTGCAACCATTTTTCGACCAAGCACAGTCAATTATTATTGATCAAGGTAATAAATAATCAGCTTTCTTCCCAATTTCCAATTCCCGATTCCCAATTCCCAATTCCCAATTCCCAATGATTAATATTGCCGACTTACTCAAACAGCCCCGACTCCCTGGAAACTACTTTGCCAGCGATGCCTACGTCCGAGGCGACCTCGAACTCGGCCTCCTCGAAAACCGCCGGGGTGATCGGCTCTTAGCACTCCCAGAAACACTGATTCAAGCCATTTATATCGGCTTAGAACAAGAAACAGGTCAAGCCTCCCGCCTCGTGCTTTTCAACTGCGGTCGCTGGTGGGGTAAAAACTTCTACGTGCGTTTTTGCGAAGAAGTCAGCGAATACTACGGTCAGCCCGTTTCTGAAATGGAAATGGTAGAATTTCTTCAGTCCTTACAGCAGTGTTGGAAAACTCATGGATGGGGAACATTTGATCTTGACCCCAGCTATTCAGAACATGGATTTTTAATAGTAAAAATTGCTAACTCTCTTTTTGCTAAAACAGCCCCCAACTCTAAGCGACCAGCCTGTTTTTTAGAAGCAGGTATTTTAAGTTCGTTCTTTAGTCAGCTTACGGGTCGAGAACTTCACTGCCTGCAAACATCCTGCGAATCATTGGGTTCGGACTGCAACCGCTTTATTTTAGGGCTGCGCGATCGCCTCCAACCTGCAGATTCTATGGTCGAAGAAGGAAAAGACCATGAAGCTATTATCATTCAACTTTTCCAAAAAAACTGACTTATTTGACAGCTATTACTTTGTTGCTAATAGCTGTCAAATCGATTTTTTGGTATCCATATTATCCACCTTATCATCAAAACTGTGAGTTAAATTATCAAAAAGCTCCTCAGTCAAAAAATTAGGTTTTAGCAATTTAAATAAAACCTGATTATAACTAGCAGCAATAAAATTCATAACTTACTCTAGAAATTACTAAAATTTAAAAGCAATCAAAACCTCAAATATTTTGCTAGAACTTAATGGACGCCAATGAACTTCTAACTCGATATGCAGCCGGCGAAAGAGATTTTAGACTGGCAAATCTGCGCGGCATTGTGTTGAGTCCGATCGATTTATACCGTTCCAGCGATGCCCCAACTCTAATTTTGGCAAACCTCAACCAACACCAGCAACGACCCTACTTAATCGGTGCTAACCTCAGCGGGGCAGACCTCACCAAAGCCCATCTGAGCCGAGCCAATCTCAGCAAAGCGGACCTCAGCGGAGCCAATCTCACCGGCGCCAACCTCATGGCAGCCAGTATGAGTGGAGCCAATCTCATCGGAGCCAATCTCACCGGCGCCAACCTAGCCGGATCTCATCTGAATTGGGCAAACCTGACCGGAGCAATTCTTCCCAATGCTAATCTCATAGGTGCAGATATGAGCGCCGCTAACCTCACCAAAGCCGTTCTAACTCAGGCCAATCTCAGTAAAGCCTATCTGATTAAAGCCAATCTCAACGGAGCAAACTTCAAAGATGCTTACTTAAGTCTAGCGAGTCTGAAAGAGGCAGACTTGACCGAAGCACAGCTCACCGGAGCCGAATTATCCAAAGCCAACCTAGCCGGAGCCAACTTAACCCGTGCTAACCTCAGCAAAGCCAACCTGTTAAAAGCTAATCTCAGGCGAGCTAACCTCACTCAAGCCTATTTAAACGGCGCGTGCTTGATCGGCTCAGACCTTAGCGAAGCTTGCTTGGATAGAGCCAATTTGTGCAAAGCAGACCTCAGCAAAACCTACCTGAGAAACATTACTTTGAATGGCAGCCACTTAAGCGGTATTAACCTCAGCGGGGCCGATCTCGGCGGTGTAGACTTGAGCCGCAAACTTTTAACGGGAATTAATATGGCAGAGGCATTGTTGAATGAAGCCAACTTGAGCGGTGCTTATCTAATCGAAGCTAACTTGAGCGGGGCAAACCTCAGCAAAGCCAACTTGAGTCTAGCCTACCTGATCAGTGCCGACCTGTCTAATTCTTGCCTGCATGAAATTAACTTGACCAAAGCTAACCTGAGTAAAGCCAACTTGCAGAAAGCTGACTTGACAGGAGCCAACCTTCGGGGAGCGATTCTCACTGAGGCGGATTTGACGGGAGCGAAGTTGATTGGAGCCACTCTTCCTAACGGCACAGTTTATCGGCGTTAACTGGTCAACCCCCTTGATTATTTGCCGAGTAATGTGCGGTTAATGTCCAGAATCGGAAAAAATAGGTTCCTTTCTTCCACCGTGAGATATTGCTTGAGGACCTTTTTCATCACATCGTAGGTCACGGTCGCAGTATTTCTAACTTGAACAGCGCCTAAAATAGTTTGCAACCAAAGTAGTAGCCGATCGCGCAACCGTTCAGTATCATTAATCAACAGTGCGGCCGCCGAATGCCTCAACACCCGCACAATATCTCCACGGCACTTTTCAGTCATATCGTTAGCCCCCCGCCTAAATAAACTAGGGTCTAGAGACAGCATTTGTGCTTCCACTTGCCGCATAATTTCTGTTTCAGAGGCTTGAATTTTTTTATAAGCACTCATCCGGTGATTCAAAGACTGAAAGTAGTCTTTCAAAAATTGGAGTTCTTCGGCACTGGCGTAGCGTCCGTCTGTTTCCGTGCTCAAACGCGCAAGTTGGCTCAACATAGATTCTTCTCTACTACTAAAATACAAACATATCAGTTTTAAGCTTCTTTAGTCCGAACTAAATACTGTCCTACTTGAAAGCGGGTTTCATTAAGCTGTGTAACGATAGAACGAGTAATTAACTTTCCTGATTCTACAACTACTTGACCCGTAATTGGGTGTAATAAATCTTGCTGGGCCCGGCGGCCGATCAAAGCCTCGACATTTTCAATAGCATTAATGTACATCCCCGCAGGCAACTGTACAACCACACCCTCGCCCATAATTTGAGCCTGACAAGCAAGTCGCGAATTGGCTTTAGCCGTAGTAATGACTTCCAACGTCCTTCTCTCGCGGCGGTTCATGTCCGACAAGCCTTCCATGCCTTCTTTAATGTAAACATGGCAGGTAGCGCACATTCCCCGCCCCCCGCATTCCTTGAGAACGTCTAAGTCTTTGGAAAGTAAGGCAGACAGGATATTTGAGCGGGTTTCGACTGCTATTTCCTCCGCAATTGGATCTAGTTTAATAATTTTAACCATATTGATGTTTGCTCCTGTCAAGTTCAGTATTTAGCAAGTTACGATCAACTTATTCAAAGCGCAAAAAAATTTGGCTAACACTCAAAAAGGTTAAGATGCCTTGACGACAGCATCGGCTTCTGCTTCTCTAACCCCTATGGCATAACCCCACTTCTGTTTTGGTCATATCGCTGTTCCCTCGCCCCGATTCCCCAGCTTAGCCTTGAAAAGCTAAAACCTTAGATACTTTCTGGATGGCATTGAAAAAACTGTAATAGTCCCGATCGACTAAAATAGCAGCCACAGGTAGTTCCAGATCAGGCACCCGAATCCGGCAAGATTGATAGTGATTCCGAAACTCAAGGATTTTAGTAGGTGCGACAGTGCGATCGCTCTCAAGGAGGCTGAGAATGAACCTGAGATAACATAGGCTGTACCTGGCGAGCGATTCAAAAATTTGAATTTTTGTCAGAATTATTTACATATTTTAATACTAGCTCAAGCTTTTTCTATAATTAGACCGATGCAACATTCTAAGTACCGCATTCTAGGGCTAGTCGGACAAGGACAATTTGGTCGAGTCTTTTGTGCCACCGTTCGAGAAGCTCCCGCCCAGGACTCCCGCCTCACCAGCCAACTGGTTGCTCTCAAAGAACTTAGTCATCAAAAAGCCCCAACTAGCGAATTCTTGCGAGAGCTGTGGTTTCTGATCACCTTGCAGCACCAGAACATTGTTACCTGCCGAGCTCTAGAACACACAGCTACAGGCAGGTACTTGGTTATGGACTACTGCGAGGGAGGAACCCTCCGCAACCTGCTCAAACAAGACCGCCCCTTGCGTCTACTCGAAGGTTTGCAGCTAGTCATGGAAGTTTTAGCAGGCTTAGACTACGCCCACCGCCGAGGCGTAGTTCACTGCGACATCAAACCCGAAAATATCCTCCTAACTTTAGGGGCCAAAGGTTGGTCGCCCCGCCTGTCTGACTTTGGCATCGCGCGTCGGCTGCCAGAAATTGGTACCACCCGCCTCCACCAAGAAATTTCTCCCGACGCTACCGTAGGTTCCCCCGCTTACATGGCCCCTGAGCGGTTTTACGGGCTTTTTTCCCCGATGTCAGATATATATGCAGTAGGAATTCTGCTGTTTGAATTGCTAATGGGCTACCGCCCTTTCGGGGGAACCCCCGGAGACTTGAGGTGGGCGCACCTGAATCAACGCTTGCAATTTCCAGACGCCATCCCCGAACCTTTGCAAGCAATAGTCAAAAAATCTTTAGAAAAGCTGCCAGCCCGCCGTTTTGCCAGTGCTTCCCAAATGGCTCAAGCTCTGCGGCTGATCATGTACGACCCCGCTGTCAGACAATTGGGCGACTGCATTATTCCCTGGGAAAATCCCACAACCAGTGGTGATAAAAGTCTGAAGTCGGAAACTGAGTCTTTACTGGAGGTTGAAGAGGAAAAAGCATCACAGTCGGCTATTAATTTACTTCGGACTGTGCGCTATTCACTTTCGCAGCCTAAGCCACTGATACTTGCTGCACCGTTGACCGCTTTAATTGCCACTGAAACGTATCTCTATGCTGCTGTAGGTACAGAGGTGAAGGTTTGGTCTCAGCCGGGAAAACAGCTAGTTACAGGAGAAATGTCTACTTCTATTTCATTAATGCCGGAAATTGTGCGCGGCATTTTACCTGTTTCCCACGGCTGCTGCGTTCTCACTCCGCAAAAACTTTACTGGCTCAACGATCGCTATTGGGAACCTCAGTGCCTGCTGGATATGGGTTTGAGGCAAGGCCCAGATGCTTTAAAAGCTGCTATTGACTCTCACGGCAACTGGTTGACAGTAGCGGTTCCCGGCGAACTGCGTTTTTATTCTTTAGCGGGAAACAGGACTGCTGGCGATCCGGAAAAAGCCCTGAAGCTGATGGCTACTGTGCCGTTACCAGAACACTATTTACCAGAATTAATGTTTTTGGATCGGCGACACGTCTTAGCAGTTTGGCCGGACAACGAACCCAAAAATCCCCAAACTATTTTTAGAGTTTACACTCGCCGCGGCACGGCGGTGGGTTCTGTGCGGTTGTCTGCCAGCGTCGGACAGATCCTGTTGACACCTGAGCCTTATACTTTGCTGGGAATTCCCCAAGGTGGTAAAGCGGCGGTGCTGTTGATGAAATTGTGGCCGCTCAAGGTAGCGCGAATTCCCCTGGAAAGTTTGCCCGTGTCTGCTTGTGTGGCTAATTGGGGATGGGTATTGGCAGATGTTGGGGGCCAGATAGAAGTGTTAAACAGTCAAGGGATTCAAGTAGGGAATTTTAGCAGCCCCGCCTCACCCCGGGCGATCGCTCCCTGGGGGAATAGAGGTTTGGTGATTGCGGTCAATACTGAGGAAGAGAGTCACTTGCACTTTTTAGATGTAGATGTTGAGGAGACCAACTCGCGCTCGCTCATCAAGGGCTGATCACTGGGGTAACTGAAGGAGTTTGGGGGTGTAATTCAGGAGAGTGTATTTGCGGGCGATCGATTCCTGGGAGTTTGATCAGGGTTAGAGTACCGTGTCGTGTAAACTTCTGGATTTTGAATCAGAGGAATTGTTAAGGGCGATCGGCTCAATCTGAGATCCAAACCTCCCTCAGTAAAGTCCAAGAAATGCAGACACCACTTAAATATATATGACTCATGCACCAGCCTGCTTCTGTCATCCTAAGCCCATGATGCAGCCTCACACCTTACACTCTAAGATTGGCTTACCAATACTCCAAGTAAGCCCCATCATCATGTTGAACCACTGAGTCCTTCTACCCATGCGCGGGAGATAGTCCGCCCCAAAGCCGTATTTTTGCCAAAAAAAAGACCCCATAGTTAAAAGAGGAGTCAGCCAGGGATATCCGAGGAGGTCATAAGTGACAAAAGCCTTACTGTGTATAGGTTCCCCAAAAACTCAAAAATATTTTCACAAAACGCTTGACAACTCTGGGGAGAGTTGATACATTAATAAAGCGCCAGAAGGGAAGCGGTTCACTGAACCACGAACAAAAGGCCAAAAGAAAGGTAAAAAACTGAACCTAGAAAAAAGAATAGTTTGAAAGCTTAAAGCACTATTAACCTCGTCAAAAAAATCAAGATAAAGAGTAAAAGCGAAAGCTAATACTCAATATCGCAAACAACGAGAAAAAAGTCAAGGGAAAAGAACCAGCCTTCAGGGCTAGCGTGAAAAGAACTTGACGTAAGCCAAAAAAAACAATCCAACACGGAGAGTTTGATCCTGGCTCAGGATGAACGCTGGCGGTCTGCTTAACACATGCAAGTCGAACGGAGTAGAAATACTTAGTGGCGGACGGGTGAGTAACGCGTGAGAATCTGGCTTCAGGACGGAGACAACAGTTGGAAACGACTGCTAAGCC
>NZ_JAUBTR010000190.1:0-1717 GCF_036705045.1 Microcoleus sp. BR0-C5 | reverse complement strand
CTAGAGAGGCAGTCCAGTAGAAGCAGTTGACAAACCAATATAATTATGCAGTTGCCTTTGTTTCGTTGATAAGTAGCATTTGAGCCAAAACATGAAGATTATGAACAACCGCCACACGTCGTAAATCAAAAAGATTCTTCCGCAGGCCGATGTAACGAGCCTGTTCGCCTTGCCATTGCCCAATTTTTGCTAAACAATGTTCAACTGAAACACGTTCACGAAGTTTGGCTCTTCCTTGGGCTGTTTTTTGACGCTCTCTCAATTCTTTTAATAATAATTCGTCAGCATGAATCGAAACGCTACGACCATTGTTACTTTCCGTACATTGTGAACGCAGAGGACACCTATTACATTCTTTTTTAGGAAAATGAACTACTTGTCCTTGCACAAAAGGTAAGTTGACTCCATTAGGACAAATAACTTGAGAACTCTCCCAATCTAAAACAAACGCAGTTTTGTCAAAAAATTTACCGTTTCGCACTCGCCATGATTTACAGATAATTGTTAAATCAGAGTCACGTTGTTTAACCAAATGGCTAGTTAAATATGCGCGGTCAATTTGTAATTCTTCTAACTTAACTTTTTGGGATTGTAGGTCAGTTTCAATTGCTACTGTAACTTCGGCTTCCGGTTGATTGGCACTTGTGACTCCAACTGCTCGCACCACACCTAAATCCAAATCTTTAAGAACATGACGCTTGTAACCATTAAAACATTTATTACGGCTTTTACGCCCATGACACATATCTTTATCTTCAATTGAAATACGACGATTCGGCGCTACACCCTTACGGAGCTTTGCGCCACCATTTGCTCCCAACTCAGTATCCTGTGCTTCGATTATTCGTGCATCCTCAATGCTTTGTTTGGCTTGAGTTACTGCTGTTGCATTCAGGTCAGTTTTTTCTGTTACCCAAGACTCAACATTGTTAAGTGTTTCTAGTATCCTTGTTAATGCTTCAGTTTTTTGTTGTGGAGCGTCCCAATCTAAATCCAAAGCCGCTTTTAAGCTACTTCCCGACAGTAGGTCTGCTCCCGCTTGTGATGCAATAGTAGATAAATTCTGTTTCTGGTCGCGGGCTATAACCTCTAAAGCTTTTCGCAGTGCGTGACCTAAAAGATTATAAGTGTCTTCTACCCGTGCGGCTCCCCATAGCGGACTTGAATCAAGTGCTGCTCTTAATGTGCGAGAACTATAACCCTGACGCATTTGAGCCATTTCAATCGTTCTCTCTATTAACATTCGGTCTCCTTCACAGGCAATTAAGGCAGCACGAAACCGAACCAGTGTGCCTTTTCCAAAAGGTGCTTGCTCACTATCCAGGCAATCTAAAACTAACTGCCACCTTCTGTCCATTACCATTGCTTCTATAGCTTCATCATCACTTACTCCCGTATAAGCTTGTAAAATGATAGCAAGTGCTATCTGGGCGGGTGGCACTGGGCATAAGCCAACGCTACTGTCTTTAAATACTTTGGCTAGTTCCTGCTGAAATTGGTCATCAAATAACTCATGGCGTATTTCCCTTAAGAACAGGAACAGCTTCGCTTTACGAATGCGTTGAGCGACTTTTTCTTCGCTTGCCGACAGTTCGATGGGAGGATTCCAAAGGGGGGGGCGCATAGCTACGTACTCCTGGTATCGCGTTTACTTATAAATCAGCATCAGCAGAAACTGTACTTTTTGTCAATATCTTCTACTGGACTGCCTCTCTAG
>NZ_JAUBTR010000189.1:0-1717 GCF_036705045.1 Microcoleus sp. BR0-C5 | reverse complement strand
CTAGAGAGCCAGTCCAGTAGAAGTAGTTGACAAACCAATATAATTATGCTGTCGTCTCTATTGGGTTCATAAGTAGCATTTTAGCCAAAACATGAAGATTATGAACAACCGCCATACGTCGTAAATCAAAAAGATTCTTCCGTAGCCCGATGTAACGAGCCTGTTCCCCTTGCCATTGCCCGATTTTAGCTAAACAATGTTCAACTGAAACACGTTCACGGAGTTTAGCTCTTCCTTGGACTGTTTTTTGGCGCTCTCTTAATTCTTTTAATAATAATTCGTCAGCATGAATCGAAACGCTACGACCATTTTTACTTTCCGTACATTGTGAACGCAGAGGACAAATATTACATTCATCTTTAGAAAAATGAACTACTTGTCCTTGCAAAAAAGGTAAGTTTATTCCATTTGGACAAATAATTTTAGAGTTCTCCCAATCTAAGACAAACGCTGTTTTGTCAAAGAGTTTACCGTTTCGCACTCGCCATGATTTACAGATAATTGTTAAATCAGTGTCACGTTGTTTAACGAAGTGGCTAGTTAAATATGCGCGATCAATTTGTAATTCTTTTAACTTGACTTTTTGGGATTGTAGGTCAGTTTCAATTGATACTGTAACTTCGGCTTCAGGTTGATTGGCGCTGGTGACTCCAACGGCTCGCACCAGGCCTAAATCTAAATCTTTAAGAACATGGCGCTTATAACCGTTAAAACGTTGATTACTGCTCTTACGTCCATGACGCATATCTTGATCTTCAATTGAAATACGACGATTTCGTGCTACACCCTTACGGAGCTTTGGGCAACCATTTGAGCCCTCCTCAATATCCTGTGCTTCGATTATTCGTGCATCCTCAATGCTTTGTTGTGCTTGAGTTACTGCTGTTGCATTCAGGTCAGTTCGCCCGCTCACCCAAGACTCAACATTGTTAAGTGTTTCTAGTATCGTTGTTAATGCTTGTACTTTTTGCTTTGGGTCGTCCCAATCTAAATCTAAAGTCGCTTTTAAGCTGCTTCCGGCTACTATATCTGCTCCTGCTTGTGATGCAATAGTAGATAAATCCTGTTTCTGGTCGCGAGCTATAATCTCTAAAGCTTTGCGCAGCGCGTGACCTAAAAGATTATAAGTGTCTTCTACCCGTGCTGCTCCCCATAGCGGACTTGAATCAAGTGCTGCTCTTAATGTGCGAGAATTATAACCCTGACGCATTTGAGCCATTTCAATCGTTCTCTCTATTAACATTCGGTCTCCTTCACAGGCAATTAAGGCTGCGCGAAACCTCACTAGCGTACCTTTACCAAAAGGTGCTTGCTCCCTATCCAGGCAATCTAAAACTAACTGCCACCGTCTGTCCATTACCATTGCTTCTATAGCTTCATCATCACTTACTCCCGTATAAGCTTGTAATATGATCGCAAGTGCTATCTGGGCCGGTGGCACTGGGCATAAGCCCACGCTACTGTCTTTAAATACTTTGGCTAGTTCCTGTTGAAATTGGTCATCAAATAACTCATGGCGTATTTCCCTCAAGAAGAGGAACAGCTTCGCTTTACGAATGCGTTGAGCGACTTTTTTTTCACTTGCCAACAGTTCGATGGGAGGATTCCAAACGGGTGGACGCATAGCTATGTACTCCTGGTATCACATTTACTTATAAATCAGCATCAGCAGAAACTGTATTTTTTGTCAACTACTTCTACTGGACTGCCTCTCTAG
>NZ_JAUBTR010000188.1:0-1719 GCF_036705045.1 Microcoleus sp. BR0-C5 | reverse complement strand
TAACCATTCCCGTTCCTCTAACTTCTTAGCTTGAGTGATGAATTGCTTTTGAAGTTCGGCATTTTTCGGTTTCTTTTGGCCTCCAATATATTCAGAAATGCAAAAACCTAGACTATCGTTCCATACTACTCTGACACACCCAAATAACTTGGCTAACGCCAATTTATGAGAGGGTGTCGGGTAGCATCTGTAGCGATATCTAGCTTTCATTTGTTTTTGATATTTACTGTCTTTATCTTAACATAAACCCTGGGGGGGTGACAACCAGCCTGAAACCCAGAGGTGGTGAGGATTGAGCCAATATATGCTAAAAAAAGATAGGCAGCATAATTGTTACACGCTTGCCTACCCAAAAAATAATGATACCAACATTTTACCAGACTCATTTAAAAAAACAATTGACGAAAGCTCAGTTTCTTGTCATGACAACTTTGCTACTTGTGATGCAATCAGAAAAACAAGTGAGATTAGAACGACTGGCACGGGTATTTCCTTGTCCAATTACAACAGAAAGTCGGCGTAAAAAATTACAAAGATTTCTGGATTTACCAAATTTAACTATCTCACTAATTTGGTTCCCCTTGATTGCTTATTGGTTGACCACTTATTGTCGTGTTGGTACTCGTTTATTAATCGCAATTGACCGCAGTCAATGGGGGCGCATTAATCTTTTTATGGTTAGCCTAATTTGGGACAAAAGAGCAATTCCATTATACTGGTCGCTGTTGCCCAAATTAGGAAACAGTAGCTTCGAGGAGCAAACTACAAATTTAGAGCAAGTTTTACCATTATTTTCAGAATATAAAATTATCGTTTTAGGAGACCGTGAATTTTGTTCTGTTGACTTAGGAAACTGGCTTAAATTAAAGGGTGTGTCGTTTTGCTTAAGACTAAAAAAGAATCTTTGTGTCGAAACAGAACATTTGATTTGGCAACGGCTAGATGAACTAGGAATAGTAGCAGGAACCTCTTTATATGTTCAAGGAAAAAGAGTGAGAAAAACTCGACCTGTCACCGGATTTGAGCTGGCTTGTAAATGGAAAAGAAATTATGGTAAATATCAAGTTAAAGAAGCTTGGTTTATTCTCACAGATTTAGGTTCAGAAGCAGCAGCAGTCAATGCTTATAAGCAGCGGATGGGCATTGAAGAAATGTTCCGAGACTGTAAAACAGGAGGCTACGATCTTGAAGGAACTAGCCTCAAAGGGAACCGACTTATTAACATGATTATGCTCATGACACTTGCGTACAGCTTGGCAATATTTCAAGGCATTGAACTGAAAAAAAAGCAGGTACAAAAATATGTATCTCGTCGCAAAGAACCCAAGAAAAAATATCGCAGACGGAGTACATTTGGTGTTGGTATAGATGGAGAAAAGTGGGTTAATTATCTAGAACAATATTCTTTGGAAGTGGAACAGTTAATGAAGTTAACTCCTTCTAAACGCCGCTTTTATCAACAAGGTATGCGGGCTGCAACCCTTATACAGTCTATCTCGTAGACCTCTTTGTCCCCCCCCCAGACATAAACCAGAATAAAAAGCCGTCCTAGAATGACGGGGCTTTAAACCCAAAATTTTCGGTAATTTCATTTGACTGATTTTAAGCAGTCTTAGCTTAAGAATAAATTGTAGATTGCTTCTAAGCTGCTACGCAGCTAAACCGGATAAAATAGCATTGCCTTTATTTTTGATTTTTCTATCCCATTTGATAACCATT
>NZ_JAUBTR010000187.1:0-1727 GCF_036705045.1 Microcoleus sp. BR0-C5 | reverse complement strand
AAAAGGTTGGCGATTGCTCCTTCGGATATCTTGAGTCCAAAAACTTCCGCCAAGATTCCCGACAGCCGTTCGTAGCCAGGGTAAACGCATCTTAATTTCAACCTAAAACATGATAAGATGAAGTATTGGGCTAAATCAAGTGCGTAATTAGGTGCGATCGATGGCGAAAGGGTTTACTTCGACTTTAACTGACCAACAAAAAACAATAGGTGTATCGAACCAGACACACTTATTGAACGCTTGTTTTTTAAACCATTTTGGAACCTTGACCGATCCAAGAATAGAAAGAAGTAAACAGCATTTATTAATAGATATTGTAGCAATTGCGATTCTAGCTGTCATCAGCGGTGCAGATGGATCGGTCCGCAATAGAACTCTATGGAACAACCAAATATGAATGGCTGAAAGGTTTTCTAGAACTGCCGAATGGAATTCCTTCTCATGATACATTTAGTCTCCTTCTTTGCTCGAATTGAACCGCAGCAGTTTCAAGAGTGTTTTTTGAGTTGGATAAATTCAATCACCCAAAAGTTGGAGCTAGAAGTCATAGCCATTGATGGCAAAACAATGAAACAATCTTATGACCGGAATCACAGCCAAAAACCATTGCATATAGTCAGTGCATGGTCTTCATCCCATCAATTAGTTTTAGGACAAAAAAAGTCAATAAGAAATCCAACGAAGTGACGGCAATTCCGGCTTTATTAGAGCTGCTATAAATTGCTGGAAGCATAATAACCATCGATGCTTTGGGATGTCAGAAAGAAATAGCAGCGCTCATAATTAAGAAGAAAGGAGATTATCTTTTAGCGCTAAAAGGGAATCAAAAACTTATTCATAAAGACGTAAAAAACTGGTTTGAATTAGCTCGAAAAGAAGAGTTTGGTGGCAGAGAGCATAGCTATTATCAACAAATAGAAGCCGGGCATCATCGAGTTGAAAAAAGACAAATTTGGACGGTGGCAGTCTCAGAGCTTCCATCTCTTCATAATCAATCATTATGGACTGGATTAAAAACGGTTGTGATGATCGTAAGTGAAAGACGTTTGTGGAATAAAACAACCACAGAAGTTCGCTTTTATTTGAGTAGTTTAGCCAGTAATGCCGAGAAGATTTCTCAAGCAATTCGCAGTCATTGGGGTATTGAAAATAGCTTACATTGGACATTGGATGTTACTTTTTGTGAAGACAAGAGTCGGATTCGTAAAGATAATTCTCCTGAAAACTTTGCTCTTCTACGTCGTTTAGCCATCAATTTACTGAAACAAGAAAAAGGATTTAAAGGAAGTTTAAAAATGAAGCGGTATCTGGCGGGAATGGATAATAATTATTTAGTCCAAATCTTAAACTCTGCCAGTTAACGCTCGAAAACTCAAACAGATTCCCGATCTAAATTGATTCAGCTTCGAGAATTCAGAAGTTCTTAAAGCTCGATTTTTACTGGGTTAATTCCATCGGATTTAAGAGTTTTAAGAAGGATTTTTTCAGAAAAAGACTCACGCACAAATATGATTTTCTGTCAACTTAATTTAGATGCGTTTACCCTGCGTTCGTAGCCGATCGCATGAGTGTAGCGCAGATATGTAACTAAGCTTTGAATCTCCCGGCCAAATGGTGAGCCTGGTTCCATTCCAGCAGGTACCGGGGCCTGATACTCGGTTTGACAACAGGGGCTGCGACCGCCATAGAGCTCTCGGCGGGTGACTATCGGACGAATTGGTGGTAGT